>JADJXA010000026.1 GCA_016716065.1 Candidatus Leptovillus gracilis
AAAAGATGAAAGGCTGGGATAACGTTTACCGTTACCGTTTGGGTGACTTTCGCTTGTTGTATGCAGCCTCAATAGAAGCGCGGATGATTCAACTGCTGGCGATTGGCCCGCGAGGGACTGTGTACAAGCGGTTCGATTTTCCCGGATGGGATGCGCCGGAAACGGCCGTGCAATTCGGCCCCGAATTGGCGGCGATACCAGAGTGGCAGCAGCACCCGGAATGGCTGCAACCCCCGCCACAAGAACCGGCCAAAGAAAAGCTGCCGCGCAAACTCACCCCGGCCCTGCTCACCAAATGGCTCATCGCTCCCCAATTCCACGAGCCGCTCATGCGCTGCCTCTACGAAGACGATCTGCTCACCGTGCCAGACCACAAAGTTCCGTTCGAGGTCTTGGGCCGGGTGATGGAGGCCCTCTATCCGGCCACCGTCGAACAGCTTGCCGCCCAACCCGATCAGGTCCTCTTCGACCCCGAAGACCTGGCCCGCTACGCCGAAGGCACACTGTCTGGCTTCCTGCTGCGGTTGGACCCGCAGCAAGCGCCGCTAACCCATTGGGCGCTGTCTGGCCCGGCGCTGGTGAAGGGTGGCCCTGGTTCCGGCAAATCCACCGTCGCCCTCTACCGCCTGCGCGAACTTGTCATCCATCACCGCGAACAAACGGGCGTAGTCCCCTCAGTCCTCTTTACCACCTACACCAACGCTCTCATCAACTCCAGCGAATCGCTGCTGCGCCAACTGCTGCGCGACGTGCTAAAGCTCAAGCCGGCCAGCAAACTGCCCAAAGAAATTCGCATCACCACCCTGCACAAAACGGCGCAGTGGATCGCTCACCGCAGCGGCGAAAAGTTTGAGATGGCCTCCGATTCGCAACGGCTGGAGGCGCTGCACGCCGCCCAGGCCAGCTTGCAGCCCAAAGAATTTGGCGACGCGGCCAAAATCGCCACAGCCAACGCCCTGACCGGACTGCGCGACGACTACCTGCTGACTGAATTCGACTGGGTGATTGAGGGCCAGAACTGCCGCAGCGAAACCGATTATCTGGCTGCCGGGCGTGTTGGACGGGGCATCCCTTTCTCTGCGGCGCGGCGCACGGCCGTCTGGCAGCTTTACATCGCCTACCGGGACACCCTGCTGGCTCAGGGGCGCTTCACCTGGGGCCACCTCACCCAAAAGGCGCTGGACGAAGTACAGTCGGGCGCATTCGCTAATCGCTGGGACTACGTGATTGTGGACGAAGCCCAAGACCTGCCCCCGGCTGCGCTGGCCCTGGCGGTGGAACTGTGCCGCACCCCGGCCGGCGTCTTCCTGACCGCCGACGCGAACCAATCGCTCTACAATCGCGGCTTCCGCTGGCGCAGCGTCCACGACAAGCTCAACGTCCAGGGACGCACGCGCATCTTGCCGCGCAACTACCGCAGCACCCGGCAGATCGCCGCCGCCGCCGCCGAAATCATGGCTCCCATACCCGATTTTGACGGCGAGGCGATGCAGCAAGAATACGTCCACGCCGGTATGCTGCCGGTCATCTACGGCGCGGCGGGCAGCGAAGACCAGGCGCGCTGGATAGCGGAGCAAATTTATCGGGCCGCACGCCATCTACGTCTGCCGGTGAACGCTGCCGCCGTGCTGGTGTACTCCAGCAGCGTCGGCGAGCCGCTGGCCCACGCGCTGAGCAATCATGGACTGCCCGCCCGATTCATGAACAGCAGCCAGTTCGATCTCGAAGAGCCGTGCATCAAAGTGACGACGCTGCACGCGGCAAAGGGGCTGGAATTCCCGATTGTGGTCGTGGCCCACGTGGAAGCGGGACGGCTGCCGCGAGAAACAGAAGCAGCGGACCCGGCAGAGGTTGCCGCCCACCTGGAGGAACAGCGGCGGCTGTTTTACGTTGGCTGCACGCGGGCGATGCGCCACCTGTTTGTGACCTATGACCGGCAGATTCCGTCGCCGTTCCTGGCGGATTTGTCGGCGGAGCGGTGGCAGTGGGGGTGAAGTGGGGAGTGGGGAGGGGAAACGGCCGTGTTGCTGTCGTGACCATGCCGCAAACGGCCGTGCACCACACGCTTCATGAGCGTGCCCAGGTCTTACGCCTGGGTTTAGGTGGTGATGAACCCCGCCAGCCGGTCGAGGTCCGCCTGGGTAATGGTGAATTGGGTTGTCCAGTAGGCGTCGCTGAGTATCTCTCGCCCAAAACCGCAGTTAAAACCACCGTTTCGGGCATCCGATGCCATAGCCCAGATTCGTAACATCTGATCCGTAGCAATCATTCCAAAGAGGTTACAATGTCTATGCGGCCCACCCCCACAAGTCAAGGCGATTTTATATCGGGTTAGTCATCCTCTTTCTTAATTTGTTTTCTCTGTGGCTGATCCCTGTTTCCCATCTTCGTTGATTGATAGGGTTATCAGAATGATAACGCCTTGTAGGATCAGGTAACTAACATATAGGTGTGTGTCAATTGCGTCATGTGTATCGGCTGTGCGTACAAGGATGCGAATAATGGCACGGTCCAATGCACGAGCGCGATCTAATGCGCGAGCCTTATCAATGGCAAGATCGCGACGTAAATCTTGTGCCAGTTTGTATGCAGTAGCTTGGTCACGGTCAGAAGGGCGCTTAAAGGATTGACCAAGATTAAATCTGACATTACTCAAGTGAAGACGATCAGGATCAAGAGCGAAAACTAAAGCGGAGGCAAGGTTTTGCGCCAGATCAAGATAACTTCCAGATATATCAAAAGTGTGGAGATTAGATTGGGTGCGAGTATTGAGGGCATAAGCAGCAACTCTTGCTTTATTCAGCATAGTAGCAAGGCTGAAATCGATGACAACAGCAAAACTAATGGCACGATCAAGATGAACTAACAATCGCTCGCAAGTAATGTCAGTAGCTTTGGATTGTTGCGTGGTATCAAAATGGTTATTGTTTGTCGTCAAGCCTGCCTCCTTATGGATTTGAGGATGATTTGTCACCCCTGTTTCTGTTTCATCTTCCATAGCTGCCTCCACTTTTGAAGCACGCAGTCTTATCTACAGAAAATCCAGTTTTGGGTGTTGCAGTAAGGCTGCATGTCTCATTCCTTAAGTGTGAGTCCGGTAACGGCCGTTTGGGTGACTGATTCAAGGATTCAATTGGTCTGTCAATAACTGCTTAGGCGCCACGTTGGTTTCTGGTTGGAACTCACACACTTTAAAAATAACATAAACAGGCTGGTCTGGCTAATCTAGTGGCAGTTCCAGCGGGTGTTTTCTACACGGGAGTGGATACGAAACGGCCGTTTCCCCTCCCCTACCCTTTCCACTATAATGGAAGCAGATTAGCAAGAGACAGTATTAGCGAACGCATAAGTTCGGGAGATAACCTATGTCTATGCTGCAAGCCTATCATGGCATTATTCGTAAGGGACGCATTCACATCACGTCACCAACTGAGTTGCCTCAAGAAGGCGAGGTTTATCTGTGGGTAACAGATCGGACGGGGCAAGAAACGGCCGTGCCGGATATTCTGTATACGAATCCAGACTATGCCGCTATGGAGCAAGAACAGGCAGCATACCACCGGATGCTGCCAGATCTGCTGCGTCAGTATAAAGGCCAATACGTCGCCGTTTACCACAGCGAGGTAATTGACCATGATCGGGATCAAACAGCCCTGGTCGTGCGATTGGACCAGACCCACCCTGATGATATTGTTCTGGTAAAGCTGGTGACAGACAAGCCGGATCGCGTATTGCGCATGCCTTCGCCACGCCTGGTGAGAGATGAATAATGCCCCTGACAAGCAGCCATTACGATAACCAGCAATATGATCCGGCTGCACCCGTCGTGGAGGTTGGTGTAGCGAAGCCCGGCAGTTCAGAGCCAGCCGTCCATCTTCTGGCCCTGATTGATTCCGGTGCTGACGCGACCATGTTCCCAATTGACGCGCTGCAAGCGGCCGGCGGACGGTATGTAGGAAGACGACAAATGCGTGGGATAACGGGGCGCCCTATTATCGTCGAGACATATCTGGTCAAACTATGCATTGGCCCCTTTGAGTTTCCCGGTGTCGAAGCAGTGGCGATGGCGCCAAACAGCGAAGCGCTGATTGGCCGCGATGTATTGAACCTGATGGTTGTTACTTTGAATGGCCTGGCCCACGTCGTTGAACTGTCACAGTAGAAAGCAAATAACGCCGAGCAAGACGCCTGAGCCCGATGGGAAATTGTGAAGTTTGAATTGTGAATTGTGAATTGTGAACGACACCGAAGACAAAACCCGCCTGATTTCCCTCCCCGAAGCTGCTGAACTGTATGGATTTGCTTCCAATTATTTGAACGAGCTTGCTAGAAAGGGGCGTTTACAAGCCCAAAAAGTTGGGGATCGGTGGATTACTACACCGCAGAGTGTGGAAGATTACATACAGAGTCGTCGTAAAAAAGGGGTTTATCGAGAAGACATCAAGCTAGATTGACTAATACGGGATATATCCCGTATAATGCTTGAAACCAAATAGTCTAAACGCGACGTGACCTGAGAGGTAGAATCTCTCAAGTCACGCCTAACCCAAGTCCTGCTGCAAACAGGCCGAGGGCTGGCGTTGATAATACCACAAACGATTTCGGATTTCCGATCACGGATTTCGGAATCGTCTCGGTATTGCCACTGACAGCACAAAGCCGCTCCTGAACAGGAACGGCTTTTTTTATCCCCCACCCTTCCGGGCTGGTGGATGAACGGCCGTTTTCTGCCTGCAAAGGCTGGGAAACGGCCGTTTTCTATTGCGGAGTGCGGATTGACGAGTGCGGATTAGGGAGCGACCCAATCCGAAATCCGAAATCCCAAATCCGCAATGGTCAGTGGGGCTATTCGGTTCACGGATGCCCGGCTTCAACCGGGTATCCGGTTTCTGTCAATCAGCAAACCAAACCGGAGGTAAGACCCATGAAATTCTTGCGTGTAACACACGGCAGCCACAACAACGACGCTTTCCGCCCCCTCTCTCCCGAAGCCTTCGCCTTCTGGCAGGAACACGGCGCAGTCATCGCCAACCTGCTGCGCCCGGAGACCCCCCTCCCCCTCTCGGCCATCGTCGAAGCCTACGCTGAATACCAATTAGCGCACCCGGAAGGCGGCGTGGACCTGGCCGTAGACGACGCCTATATCGCCTGGGTGCTGCTCAAGCTGGTGGAATACGGCCTGGCGACGGCCGTTCTGCCCAACGGCGCTTATCTACGCCCGCGCCGTCCCCGTTTTCAAGCGATTGTGTAATCCCGCATCTTCGCCATACTATGCGAAGTGATTCGCACCCCTGGAGTTTCTCAATGAAAAGCATCCTCCCTCTTCTCCTCGGCGCAACGGCCGTCCTCCTGCTGCTCATCCTTGCCGCGGCCGCCATCGCCGCCGATGACGCCATCAGCGCCTACGTCACCCTGAAAACCCGGCCGGAAAGCGTCACCGACATCATCATGCGCTCGCGGACCACCGCCAGCGCCGTGCCCCCGGAGCGGCAGAACGGCCAATGGCTGGGCGCCGGTCTGCTGGCGCCAGGCCAATCCCCCCTACCCGCCACAAGACCCGGGGTCCAATCCACACGCTTACCCGCCCACCCTGCCCACGCCGTTGACGCCGCCCACGCCGCGCACCGGGCAGCTACCTCCCTGGAACGACGAAGAATTCTAACCATGCACACGCATCAGGCCGCCCGCCCTCTTCTAGCTCTCTTTCTCGCTCTCGCTCTCACCCTGGCCGCCTGCGCCACGCCGCCGGGTTCGGGCGGCTACCAACCCGACCCCGGCCAGATGCTCAGTCAGGCGCAAACGGCCGTCGCCCGGGCCACCGGCACGCAGCAAGCGGCCGCCGCCGCCACCTACGAAGCCAACATGCGCGGCACGGCCGAAGCTGTCAGCCGCCAGCAGGCCACCGCCGAAGTGGTCACAGCCACAGCCGTCGCCGCCACGGCCACGCGGGCGGCCATCAACGCCGACCTGGAAGTGCGGGCCACCCAACTGGCGCTGGAAGCCATCGCCGGGCAGCAGACGCGCGAACATCAGGCCACGGCCGTCGCCCTGGAGCAGCTCGCCCAGGCCGAAGCGCTGCTGCTGCGCGACCACGAGGCCGAACTGGCCAACCGCCGCCGCCAGGAAACCATCGCCCTGCAGCGGCAGCAGGTGATGGTCTACGTCGCCCCCGTGCTCTGGTTCCTGGGGCTGGCCGGGCTGGTCTTCCTGGGCTGGCAGCTCATCCTCTGGCAAAGACAGCGCAATCGGGTGGTGGTGCAGAAGGTCAACGGCCGTGACGTGCCCTTCACCATCGGCGAGAACATCCGCGTCTTGCCCGGCCGCGTCCTGAGCGACAGCCTGGCTCTGCCGCCACCGACAGCGCCCAGCGAGACGGCCGTGCCTGTCGCCACCCACCCGGCCGATTGGTCCAAATTCATCGGCTGGAGCCGGCCGGTGGAACTGCCCCTGGGCGCGATTCTGGGCGACGGCCGTCGCCCGGCGCTCATCCTCGACCGCAACCGCCACCCCCACGTCCTGGCGGCGGGCACATCGGGCAGCGGCAAAAGCGTTGGCTTCGCCCTGCCCTACGTGTTGGGCATGTGGGGGCAGAACGCCCACGTCGTCGTCGTCAACGCCAAAGGGTCCGACTTCCACGCCTTCCAGAACCTGCCCAACGTCACCTTCTTCCCCAACCTGGAACCGCTGCGCCTCATCGAACCGCTGGCCGACTTTTTGGACATCATCCACCAGGAAGGGCTGCGCCGCGACGAAGTCCTGCGCCGCCACAACGCCGCCTCCTGGCGGCAGCTTCCCCCTGCCGCCGGGGAATCGGGCGAGATTCTGCTCTTCATTGACGAGTTCCTGACCCTGGTGAAGGCGGGCAGCCTGTGGAAGCTGCAAATCCGCCAGGAGCAGGGATACAGCCCCACCGAACGGCGTGAGCGCATGGCCCGCGTAGATTACCTGGTGGACCTGATGTGGGCCGGGCTGAACAACGTCGCCAGCGTCAACCGCAAACATGGCATCCACCTGGCCGTCACCATGACCGACCCGACCGAGAGCGTCCTCGGTCCCTACGGCATGGAGCTGCGCCGCCAATGCGTGCGGCTGGCCTTCCCGATGGAATCCGCGGCCGCCAGCCGCGCCTTCCTGGAAGTGGGCAAAGACGAAGGCTACCCGCGCGGCTCGGTGGGGCTGCCGGTGGGCCAGTTCATCGCCGCCTTCGCCGGGCAGATTGTCCAGGCGGCAACCTTCCACCCTTCGGCCGGTGACGTTCACCGCTTTGCCCAGGTGAAGCTGCCGGGCATACGGCCGTTCCCCCTACCCGACGCCATCACCCATGGCCTCGCCGACCCTGCCAGGATAGGGGAGGTCATTGACGGCGAGTACCGGGTGACACGACATAGCGCGGCCAATCCGGCGGACAGCCTGAGCGATGATACGCCGGAAAACGTGGGGTTGGAGACGGCGTGGGGCTTCATCGCGCCGCAGCAAATCCGGGACATCATCCGGCTGACACAAGCCGGGCGCAGCGGCCGGAGCATCGAAGAGGAAGTATTCGGCTATGCCGGTGGTGCGGCCTATCAACAGCGAAAATGGGTGTGCTACAGAATGGACCTGGAAGGGGAGTCATGAGGAGGACAGTCGCATTTAGTAGCGCCAGTAGCGCGCTACTACCTCCTGTAGCACCTTGTAGCACATTCAGTCGCGCGAGCCTGTTTAGTAGCAGTAGCAGTAGCAGAAAACGGAGGCATCCATGATCCAACAAAACGACGTATTGCCCGATGGTCCACAGCCAGGGCGGCCCATAAAGCCCTCCCCCACCCCCCGGTTGATGCTGGTGGCGGTGTTGGGATTGGTAGTCGTTGGGCTGCTGGTCATTCTTTCCGGCTGCGGCGACGTCTACATCGCCGCCAGCGAACATGGCGATGTTGCCGTGACAATTGAGCAGGCGCCTGAACCGCCGGAACCAGCCCCCCCAACGGCGCAACCGTCGGAAACTGAGCCGACGCCCAGCGACCACGTGGCCGAGATTGTGGCCGGTTTTTTTGTCAACACCTGGGGGGCGGTTCTCTTGCTGGCCCTATTGGCCTGGCTGTTGTTTCCTCCCGGCGACAGGGAGCGGTGGCGGTGAACCCCGCGCTGGGCGACGGGCAGCCGTTGGGCGGCAGGCCGCCGAAGGGCGGACCATCCGGTTGGTATCGCTCACTTCCCCTCCTTCCTACCGCCGCCGGGCTGACGGCCGTCTGTTCTCATGAAGGATAAGCTACAACCCCAGGGCCGGGAACAGGCTCCACCCGGCGACGCGCTGGCGGCGGCCAATGCTCGTCTGCTGGCGCTGCGGGCGGCGGTTCAGGCGAGCCGCGCCCCGTTACCCCCGGCAGACTCGGAGACAACGGCCGTTGCAGAACCAGACGCCGCCCCCTTGCGCCACCTGGCCGACCTGGTCGCCGTCCTACCGCCCCATCTTGGCTGGGGTAGCACGGCCGTTACCGCCCACCTGCGGCAATTGTCAGTGGCCAATGATCAAGGGGCAACGGGCAGCGAGGAAGAGAAGTCACCAACGGCTGCGCCAGTACCGGTGAGCAGAGAGACCCAATCCGAAATCCGAAATCCCAAATCGAAAATTCCTCTTCCCCCTGCCTTGGGATTGGCGCTGTTGCAGCAGCGGCGTGTGGCCGAGGGGCGGCTGTGGCTGCTGCTGCGGGCCTATGACCGAGATGGCCGTGGCTGGTGGGCGCGGACGGAGGTGACGGCTGTTTTTACCGACGAGAGCAGCCCGACCTGCTTCTGCACTCCCCGCTATCTGCGCCAGCTGTTGGCCCGGGGAGAGGGGCTGTTCTGGTGGCAGGACGCGGTGGGTAAGGTGTGGCTGCGGGGGCAGGCTAAAGTAGCCGCCGGCCTGGGGCTGCGGCGGTTGTCGGGGCGGATGGTGGAACTGCCGACCCCTATCCTGCTCCAGCCCATCGGCGACCTGCGCGCCCACCTATACGCCGCTTTCCACAGCGGCCGGGGCGAGGATGCCGGACCCATCAGCCGGGAGAGTCTGCGCGACCTAAGCGGCGCATCGCCACGGGCGCAGCAGGGATACGAGAAGCGGGCGGGGGTGCGCGTGCAGTCCTGCCTGGCCGTGGGCGGCGCAGTGGGCGGCGCAGCCGCTTCGGGCGCGGCGCTGCAAGAGTATGCCTGGCAGCATGGCCGGGCCACATTCACCTTTCACGATCGCCGCGGACGGCACGGCCGTATGGGGCAGGAACATCTGGCGCGCCAGCTCCCCAACCGGTATGCCGGCCCCCACTCTACCGGGCGCCGGTCGCATCGCCTGAACCGCCGACTGGCAGGCCTGTGTCAACAAGGGGACGCGGGGAACGGCCCTGGCGGCGGGCGCGAAGATGACCGAAGGGCGGACCGGCGGCGTTATTACACTGACGGCGCGGCGGCGGCGCAGGGCTGGCTGCGCGGCGGCGGGCAGGCGTGGGTCTACTGGCCAGGTCATCGTGTGGCGGCGGGAGTGATGTTCTGGTATGCGCTGCCGAAAGACGGCCGTCAGCAGGCATGATTGGCGTATGGTGGGCGGAACAAAGTTGCCGGGGTTAGAAGGGGATATAGGCTTTGCCGTTTGTTGTCGAACGGCCGTTGGCTTTCAGCTCATACCGTCACAGCCCTGCGCCAAGCGCTCCGAGGACGGCCGGTCGGCTTTGTTTTGTGCATCACCAATCGCGTGACTTTGTGACTTAGCGCAATTTCGCTTATTTCCCTCAAATTTGCCCGTAGGCGCATAGAACGTATTTTCCATCCTATCCCCCTACCCCACTGCGCTACGCGCGGCAGCGCGGAAATCTGAGATTTTGTAAACAATTGTGGACAAAGTAAACAAGTTGTGTACAATAGTATAATACTGTCTACAAACAACCTACGAGGTCTGTTATGAACACGAGAGTAATTGCAGTTGCTGACAATAAGGGTGGGGTGGGGAAGACCACAACGGCTGGCGTGCTGGCTGATGGATTGGCTCGGATGTGTCGCAAACATCGGCAAGGCGCTAATGTGCTTGTTGTCGATCTTGATCCCCAAGGTAATCAGGCTGACTTTTTTGGCGTGCGGAAAGATGTGCTGGCCGAAAAGTTATGCGTTGGTAATGTCTTGATGGAGCCGGGAGACCTTCAGCGTTTGCAGCATAATATCATTTCTTTAGATCGGGTGGATGAAGGATTGCCACGCCCGAATTTGTATTTGTTGCCAGCCAGTCGTAACCTGGAAGATGTGACTCAGGACCTTGTTGTGATGACAACCATGCGCACCGCCCGGCGCTCAGGTTTTAGCCTGGACACAGTATTGGCCGATGCGCTTGGCCCATTGTTGGGCCGTTTTGATTTTATCGTCTTAGATTGTCCGCCCAAGCTGGATACGCTTAAGCGGGCTGTTTATAATTTTGCCGATGAGGTGATCGTGCCGATCAAGGCGGATCATGTCAGCCTGGTGGGCGCCAGGCAGCACACTGATGATTTGTACGCCTTACAAAAAGAGGATTCACGCCGCTTTAAGGCCCGGGTTGCCCTTGTCGTTCCTACTATGATGTCCTCCCGGCAGGTGCTGGCCACACAGGTTGTGGAACAGATGCAAGCCTTTTATGGGCGGCATTTGGTTAGTGAGCCTGTGCCCGAAAGCGTCTATGTGAAGGAGGCGCCAGCGGCTGGCGGGCAAACGTTGTTTGAATATGCACCCAGTTCGGCCCCATCCAGAGCTTATGCAGAGATTGTAGAGAGAGTTTTCAATGGCTAGGAAAAAGTTTGACTTAGCGACATCAGAAGAAGCTCCGGCGCCGCCTGCGCGAAAAAAAAAGGAACTATTTGAAAATCCGCTGGAGCAGACTCGCTCGGGTCGTCAAAAAGCCTCCAAGGTAACAGGCCGTAAGACAGACGCTGCAGGCCGCGTGCGCAAAACCATCTTTCTCGACACCACAACCATTGACGAAATCGAAGCTCTGTCTGACTCGCACGGATATGGCAGAATGGATTTTTACGAGTGGTTGGTGTTGATGGGATTGCAGCAATTTGACAAGGGTGTACGCCCGGAGGTCGACGACGAACCTGTCGTCAGGGCCAAGATCAAAATTGATAGGTGACATCCAGTTCTGGCAGCCTGCCAATTAATTGTTTCTGGAGGCGTTGTACTTACACAGTAAGCTGGAGAAATTATGTGCCCGATCGCCAAGCTTTGATCGGCGAGGACAACAAGATTGGCAAAAAAGGAAGTCATTCGTTCCGTGAACATAACGTTCACGGTATCCGCTCGGATCTGCTGTTGCTGCTAAAATATGCCAACATCTAGAAGTATGCGTTTTTGTTTTTGGGTTAATCGAGGCATTTCGCGCGAGAATGAAGTCATTAACGATTGAGTGTGTGGTCGTAACAGCCACGCACTGATTTTTGCACCACAGTGAGGGATTCATGTCAGAAGAAAAAGGTTTGACAGTTGTTGAGCAAAAACAAGTAGATTTTTACGAAGATGAAGTTCTGGCTGTCCGCACCACGGATGGCTCTGTTTATATCCCTGTACGCCCTATTTGCGATCTATTGGGCGTGGATTGGTCAGCCCAGCGCCGACGTATAAATCGTGATCCGGTATTAAGCGAAGAAATGAAGAGCGTGGCAGTTACCACCACCGATTCGTATCGCACGATCAACCGGGAAGTATTGAGTTTGCCTCTGGACTATATCAGTGGTTTTCTATTTGGAATTGATGCGAGCCGGGTCAAGCCTGAATTACGGGAACGATTGATTCGCTATCAGCGCGAATGTTACAAAGTGTTGGCCGAAGCGTTCCAAGAAGGCCGGCTGACTACCGACCCCAGCTTCGACGACTTGCTCCAGCAGGCCAGTAGTGACGTGGTGGAAGCGTACCAGATAGCGCAGGCGATAATGAAGCTGGCTCGCAATCAAATTATGCTGGATGCGCGACTGGACGACCATGGGCGCACGTTGGCAGATTACGGCCGTCGCCTCGAAACTATCGAAGCCGATATGCACCAGGAAGACCGGTATATCAGCGAAGCCCAGGCAACGCAAATTAGTCAGGCGGTCAGGACCATTGCCATCGCCATGGGTAAGAAAACAGGGCGGAATGAATTTGGCGCGACCTGGGGCGAATTCTACCGAAAATTTGGCATCGCTAAATACCGGTATCTGCCCATATCGAAGTTTGAAGAAGCCCTGGCCTGGCTGAATGAGTTCTATCAAAGCTTAACCGGTGAGACACCTTTTTAGGTGCAGGGCAGGGGGTGACTTGCCTATGATTCAGCTTACTCCTATACAGCAAACCATCCTTGACGTCGTATGCCGTTATCCGGGGCGTTTCTCTCGCAGTGGTCTGGCTAAGATGTTGGTGGGGGCAAAATCATGGCAGGACGTGGATTTCCCTGATTATGGCCGTTTTTCTACCCATCGCCGCAAAGATATTGCCTGCCAGATTGATATTCTCCAGCAGCAGGGTTTTCTCATGCTCGACAGCCAGGCGCATTTAGCGACTCCTTCCTAAATATCTTCGTATAGTAAGGAGAATTTATTAGAAAAAGCAGCCCCTCATTTGACATGGTAGCGGCTTGCCGCTACCATTCTGATCGCTTTGCCCAAAGCTGAATAGTACCCAGGTACCCCTCAAATTTGCATCTCCCTCAATAAATAGATATACTATAGGTTATGAAACGTATTAAACGGTCTTTTTTCTTAACCTTTAGGCTATAAATGGAGTAACACGATGGCCTCGTCAGCAGAATTGGGCAGCGATTTCGCCCGGCGGTTAGATATATTATTCAAAACCGTTACCAAGCCGGATGGCAGTGAATATAGTTATGAAGATGTGCAGCATGGCACGGATAAGGCTGTCACGGCTGCCTACGTTTGGCGACTTCGCACCGGCAAAGCAACCAATCCAGGATACTGGATCATCAAAGCCTTGAGCGACTTCTTTGAAGTGGACCCCAATTATTTTTTTCAGGATGAAGAAAATGTCAAAACCATCATTGAAGAGCGGGTGAATACAGACCTGGCAGAACGCTTCCAGGACAGCTCCGTTCGCAATGTTGCCTTGCGCGCCAGTGAGTTAGATGAAGCTGGACGGCAGGCGATTTTAGGCATGATTGAGTACATCTTGCAGGGAAAAGAAACCAAATAAGGATGCCGCTTGGCCTATGAGTACAGAATCACGGATGAAAGCCGTATTGGATGAACTGGATTTCGACTTTAGCGAATTTACAATGGATGGTTTTGTCGCCTGGATTGAATCTCGCATCAGGCGGAAGATTCGCTTCAGGGCCTGGCCCATGCCGCCCGGTATGTTTGGCGTTTGGGTGTCTGATGCGGAGGAGCTTGTAGAGCATATCTTTTATGATGATACTGGCCCCTTGATACAGCAGGTCCATATCCAGCTGCACGAATTGAGCCACATTATCTGTTCTCACCCGACTGCGTGTCTGACCGGCTCTCAAATGCGGTCATTACTGCTCCAGTCCGCTGAAGACCCTACTGTGTTGAGTCATGTTTTACTCCGTGCGCCGGCAAAAGATGGGATTGAAGAAGAAGCTGAAATACTCGCTTCGCTCATCCAGCATCAGGTCATCAACAATAAGCGCATCAAGCAGTTGGCCATAACGGCCTCTTCCAACGATGATTTGTCAGACCACTTCAAATCTTTAGGACTGGTGTAGGCTGATGTGGGATAAAGCAGTTATTGCTGGCCTGGCCTGGTTCATCGCTGTCTACAAGTTTAACGCCATGCGGCGCGATGGTCAGTGGCGCACCGGCTCTGTCACATTTTATTATTGGGCTTTCTCCCTTTTCTTTGCCATTGGCCTCACATTTATGATCTGGCCTGTATCCCTCGCCTTTGACCGCTTTACCGGGTTACCCAATTTAGGTTGGCTCATCATCTACGCCTCTTTTTCGTTGGCGGTTTATTTTAGCAGCGCTGCTTGTTATCTGATCTTAAAACAGCCCCAACCGCGTTTTCTACCCTGGAGCTTGTTGGCTACGCTGGCCGTTCTGATTGCCGTTTACATCACTGGCATCGTAACACTGCCTGAGAAACCGGACCACACGATTCCCGAACAGGTGTCAGAGGTGATCTTCATGGAGACGATCTACATTTATGTGGCTGTTTCCTGCGCCATTCCCATGTTCACCTTTACGCGCTTGTTTTGGGGCGAGAAAATTGTTTCTGCCCGGCTTCGCTGGGCAGTGGGGATTGCTTTATCGTTGGCGGCAACGGCCGTTTTGCTCATAAAAATTGTCCTGACGCTGCTTGCTTTCCGCAACCCAAACACACCGGCCTTGGCGGCTTTGTACCCGCTGATTTCTATAGGCGTGGTGATCGTGGGCGTTTTGTTTCCCCTGGCGTTTTTACCCAACAGATGGTATCAGGCAGCGGCACGGCCGTTTGAGTTTGTGGGAAAGGTAGCCGCTATGTTCGAACTCAGAGCGCTGCAAAAGCGGCTGAACACACTTTGCCCGCCGGTGATCGAAGACAAACTTACCTGGCGTGAAACCCTCCATGACCTGGATTTTTACCTTTATCGCGCGGTCATTGCCATTCTGGATGCCAAACAAACATTGGCTGGTTATGCAGGTATCACCAACGATTTAGCGGTGCAGCCTGTCACGGTGGCGCACAAGGCCGGTAAAACCCCACCCGCCTGGAGTGAGCAGAAATTGCAGCAGGCGCGCCTGCTGCACCAGGAATTACAAAAGGCGGATGATGAAGCGGATTTTGCCCAGATGGTGCAATCCTATCGCAAAATAAGCCGTGTCGTGGCCTGGAAAATACGGCCGTATGCCAAACATGGAGGTGGCGCCATTGACTACGCCTATCAACGTTGAGCCATCCGCCCAGGATCGTCTGGCCCGTTTATTATCCAATCTATTTCACCCCTTCCTGGTATCCGTGTTAACGCTGGTGTTAGTGATTTATCTGGATGGCGCAGCGCTGCTGGACGCGATTAAATGGACGGTTATGGGCTTTAGCATTGTCATTTTGCCACTGGCTGTCTATTTGATCATCAATGTCCGCCGCGGCCGTTACAGTGACTGGAGTATCTCGATCCGGGAGCAGCGTCAAACCATCTACCTTTTGGCCGGTGTTTGTTTTGTGATTTTGGTGCTTGCCTTCATCTGGGCCGACGCACCGCCAATTGCCCTGGCCTGCCTGTATGCTGCGCTGCCCACTGTGGCTATTGCGGCCGTAATCAATCGGCTGGTGACGAAAATAAGCCTTCATGCGGTGGCGATGGCCGGGTGCGCGGCTGCGTTGTACTGGGTGTCGCCGCCGTTGGGGGTACTTTTGGCGTTGGCGGGTATTGGAGTCAGTTGGGCGCGGATGCGCTTGAAACACCATACGCTGGCACAAATCCTGTTGGGGTGGGGGGCAGCCGCCGGCAGTGTATTTGTCGTCTTTAGTGTGTATTTGTAATGACAAGGAAGGATAGCCCATGATGAGGCCATAAAAAGAAAAGCCGCTGCCAGTATGGGGATACCGTCAGCGGCCTTCAAACAACGTCTTAAACATTGCCGAAGCAACATCTTACGTTGCTGCAACGTCTTGCGTTGCCCACCGGGGTTAGCGGTGCATCTAATTCAAGCAGTATTATAGACAGTTTTTCTCGTCTTACCAATTCTCCCGGTGCAGGTGTACAAAGTACGTTTGTTGTATTGATATGTCTTTATTCAGGCGCAACGGCCGTTGGCGTCTCCTGCCGCTCGCCAGATTCAGGATAGCTGGAGGAATGTGAAGCGATGAAAATGATTCGAAAAATCCGGGTGGTGATCATTGATGACCAGGAAGTGGCGCGCATCGGGGTGCGAGCGGCCCTTGAAAACGACGGCCAGATTGAAATTGTGGCCGAAGGGGCGACGGAGGCCGAGGCGCTCCAACTGGCCCGTGAACATCATCCAGACGTTGTGCTGCTTGGCCTCAATACCATCAAGAGCGAGAAACCATCTGGCATAGTTTTGTCTGCCTGCAACACGATCCGGGGATTGGTGCAAACCTGCCAAACCAACATCCTCGTTCTGTCCCGGTATGCCCACAAAGTGCTGGTGCGGGCCGTGATACGCGCCGGTGCCAGCGGTTTTATGCTCAAAGATGAAGCGATGAATTCCTGTGCGGTATTGACGCAGGCGATTGTCGATATTGCCCGCAAAGGGAAGCTGCTTTTGAGTCCGGCGCTTCACGAGAAATTATACCCGTATGGGTTGGCGCTGGAGGACATACCCCAACTAACAGAACGGCGCATTCAAATCATGCAGACGGTAGCCGATAACCCCCAACTAACATTGGCCGAGGTTGCTGATCTGTTAAACATTGCCGAATCCACCCTGCGCAACAACCTGAGCGCAATCTCCCGTGCCCTGGATACACCCAATTCAAGCGGCGCGATGATTGAGTGCCTGCGATTGGGATTGGTACGGCTGGACGCATGACACCGCTGTAGCCGTCATCCGGTTCAAATTTCATCCTGCGGCCGCTTTCCCCATCCCCTCGCCAAACTTCACCCTTGGCGAACAATTCAATCAACGTGGTCACCTTTTTGCCTAAGGCGTTGGCGGCCGTTTTGCCGCCAGTTCCCTCATCATCGTGCGCGATTTACAGCTTCATAGCCGCCGGAAACTACAACTCCAACCATGTCCCGAATGTGGCGTTTATTACCTTTACCGAAGCGATTATGAAATTCTGGTCAACGGCAGCGAAGATGAAGAATTTTGGACGCGCCTGAACGAGGAACAAGCGGTCGAATACTTGAATCGGCCGCTGACAAAATCGTGAATTGCGTCGCTGATATGACTTTGACACGTTGTCCATCAATTGATAATTTGAGCGATGAACAAATCTGTTTGTGGGCTTATCCCTGCTGCTGATTCAAACATTTGAAAGCACGAGGCGGATCACCATGAAGTGAAGTTCGCCCCGGAGCCCGATGCACAGACCCCCGCGCTGCTGGCCTATGTTCGTTACGCAAACCCGTCAATGGGCGAAGTCAGTGAAATCACCCAATCTATTGCGTTGTCCGAATTTGCGCCCGCGTTCACACAGGCCACACCGCGCTTTCAACTAAGCGCCATCGTCGCCGAATATGCCGAGATTTTACGCTGCAGCTATTGGGCGAAGGACAATTCTCTAGGTAATATCGTCACTGAGGCACGACGAATAGCAGAATATCTACCGGGTGACGCCGATGTGCAAGAGTTCGCCAACCTGGTTATGCAGGCAGCCAATTTGAGCGCCGAGTAGACTTATCCGGGCAATAGGGACAAATGGCGAATTTGTCCCTATTGCCCGCCCGAAAACGCAGTGGATCGCCGTTCCATTCATCGCCCCCTATATGAAAAGGATATAATGCGGAAGCAAACCAATCCCTCTCTGATTTTGAGTATCCTGGGCATTACAATTGCCCTCATCCAGATATTTGACATCGTCATTCATGCGACTACCAATCAGCTTGAACCGCTGCGCGTCATTGCCAACGTCGTTATCCTTCTCTGGTTAGCGGGCGTGGCGTCCGGTAGATTAAAGGCGAGGTTTCAGCCAACGGCCGTTGTTGCCAGCTGCGCCTATCTCGTTCTTAACCTGATTTTCCTGGCCCGTGAGGGCATCAGGAATCCCGAACAAGGCGGGGAGTTACGGATCCTGCTTTTCATCTTGATGTTCCTGACGGTGACTTTGTCGTTTATACTGACCTATTCATATGAGCACTTGCGTTACAAGAAACGGTAGATGGTCAGCGTTTAGTGTGCGACGTTGGGTAACGGCCGTTTTATAACAACCTGCTCGTCAAACGCCACCCAAAACATGGCCTGCAAAAACTATCCATTCCGCAGATTGGCGCAATTTTCTAGCGTGACAGAGTTGTGTTCGTTTATATGGAGTAGTTATCCTGTCTGGTAAACGCTCTTGAGAATTGGAGGTCCGCTATGGACGAAAAACAACAAATCCTGACGGCCCTGCGTGAGGAATTGAGTCGTTGGGAAATCATGCTATCTGGCCTGAGCGAAGAACAGATCATCAAACGACAACTTCCTTCTGAGTTATCTATCAAAGATGTCATCGGCCACTTGAGAGCATGGCACCAAGTCTCCATCGCTCGTCTGGAAGCGGCTCAACACAACCATGAACCAGCCTATCCTGATTGGCTGGGTGGGTTAGACCCTGAATCAGAGGAGTATATAGAGCAGTTTAACGCTCGCATTCATGAAATCTACCGCCAACAGCCCTGGTCACAGGTGCATCAAGATTGGCAAGAAGGTTTTCTCCGACTCCTGACGTTAGGCGAGGCGATCCCGGAGAAAGACCTGTTCGACACGGAGAAATATCCCTGGCTGAAAGGTTACGCACTCGTTGACGTGTTGCAAGGTTCCTACGAACATCACCACATTGATCACCTTGAACCCATCCTTGCCTGGTTTCGTCAACAGGGAACGTGAAGCTAATCGGGTTCCACAAAATAGAGTGAACATCGTCTCACCCAACAGCAGGTGAAACGAAGCGATCTATCATTGCCTTCCACACTCTAACCCAACATCAAAACCGGCATGAGTAATATATTGGGTGGCCCATATCCTGTTCGGCGGCTGGAACGTAGCGGTAATCCACCGGAAGTTTGTGAATGAAACTTCCTGGATTTGAGATTTGTAAGCCCATGTTCCGGTCGCAATCCCGGCTCCAGGGGGATCATAAGCGTAGAGGCTGCTCCCATCGGGATGCAGAATAATGATTTCTGATGCCCAAATCAGGCCAAATTCGATTTCATAAGGCATTTTCGGAATAATAGATAAGCCTTCAATGCGAAAATGCCTCAAGCGAATTCCGAAATACATCGAATTTTCACTCGATTATTTCTCGGAATTCGCCTAACAGAATATGTCCCAGAAAGCGAGACTTAGGTTCCATAGATGGCTGGCAAAAATATAGCTTCTGAATCTTGGTCAAGAACTTGTGGCGCATTGGCAACTTCAATGAAGGCTAGACTTCGGAAAACCGTCAGGAGCGACGTTATAGATAATGCACCCACTACAATTAACCAACCAAAGCGATTCATGCAATGACTCTCGGCCAAATACGAAAGTCGTCATATTTGGGACGTTAGATTCTGCCAATTAGAACCAGAAAGACAACCAACCCAATATGACCTGTTTCATATGACAGGAACTCAAACCATTCCAAAAAATGTACCTGTCAACACCTGTACGGCGCGAACAGAATCAATTCAGCAGTGCTACGGATTGCGAACGCTCACTGCTCACGCTCGGTGCAACACCTTTACGTCATCCGCCTGCGGTCCTTTGCCTCTGTCCACAACCAGATATGACACCTTATCACCTTCGGACAGATCCCGGTATCCATCCCCCTTAATGGCCGAGTAATGCACAAACACCTCGCTCCCGTCATCCGACGCGATAAACCCATAACCTTTCAACCGGCTGAACCATTTCACTACTCCCGTTAACCGCTGGCTGTCATCGCCATCGGCGTCAGTCTCCGCACCGTCCTTCCCTAATATTTGTCCCATCGTTGCATCTCCTTGCATAGACGAAAATATAATAATCCATTTCTTGTTGCGTTGTTTTTGTTTCAAAAAATGGGCGAGGTATTTTTTGCTTCAAAAAACCATATCCAACTGCCACGATGAAACGGCCGTCGCCGCTCACCGGGTCGCCGGCAATATAGGGGTTGGTAGGCTTGGTGGTAGACATCTAATACTCAATCGCCTGTAAACAAAGGTATGGCTGGCCTGGAGAAGACTCTCCGATTTCTATAAATCGTACTCAATATAGCTCAGTTAGTATTTTACCTGGAGATGGTGCGTATTCTGGTACATTTATACTGTTTGTCAGTAGAAATATACTCTGGAGCGAAACGAAAAGATGCGTAAGATTGTAACTCATTGCACATATGAACGTTTGGCTGCCAGCCGCAGCTAGGCGTCTCACAAAAGTATCTGGGCCATTGGATGTCAGGCAGTTAAATTTCAAATTGCTAAGTCTATGATACCGTAAGGTCAGGCGAGTACACAACCTAAACAGCGCCTAAACCTTTTCTACCGCGTCCATCCATCCCTAATTCCCCGGGCCCACAACCCAATTCAACCTGTTGCTGTCTATGCCTTGAGCGGGAGGTTACTTACTGCCTGCTTGCCGCCGCCTGCCTGCGGAATAGCCATAACAGTAAGGAGTGGTCGCATGGCGCGACGCATGAAGCCTACCCGGCGCATTTCCATCCTATCATTTATCTTCATCACAGCTTCGTTGTTTGTTGCCTGTAACAGCCCCGGCGAACCAGCACCGCCAGATTGCACCGCCAACGGCGTCGCCATCATCCCCACAGCTACCCGGCAAACGGACCCGGATTTGTTCAGCTTGCCGGCGCTGCCTGACGGCGGGGATGGCGCGACCTACTGCCCCACGCCCATTCCGGCCGACATACTGGCCGAGGAGTTCCCCGAACAATTCATCACCACGGGCGTCGCCAACCTCTCTTTGGATATCGCCAACCAGGATTTGGCCGCTACCGCTGTGGGCGATGATATGCTGGCCGCCGCCTGGCTCAGCGACGGCGACGTGTACGTGGCCCTGGCGCGCGGCGGCAACCATTTCCAGGTACGCCGGGTAGACAGCGGCGGCAGCGTCTCCCTGGCCTTCAGTCGCGCCAATCGGCTGCATGTGACCTACGTGCAAGACGGCCGTATCCTCTATCGCGCTGCCGATCAGGGCACACACCCGGCCGACGTCGCTCCCCTGGTCGTGGAAGATGCGCTGCACCCGGTGGTAAACGGCCGTACCCCGCAGGTCGTCGTGGATGAACTCAACTGGGCACATGTCTTGTACGAGCAGGATGGCAGCATCTTCAAAGCCAAACATCTGTCAAACGAAACCTGGCTGACGCAGTTCGTCGCCTACGGTACCGATCCGGCGGTCATGCCCTTCTACAACGAGAAAGAACTGGTCTTGTGGGGCGCGCCCACCGGCACCTACTGGTTCGGCATCATCATGGCCGCGCCTTACAACGGCGAGATTCGCGTCTTTCGTTACCTTTCCTGGTTCAACGTCTGGGAGCAGATAGCCGCCTTCCCCATTCTCTCTGGGGAGGAATTGACCGGCGCGGTTGGTCTGGACTTCCTGGCCGCCAGCGAAGATGAAGCCTGGGTTTATGCGTCTTGGGTGACGAAACGGCCGTTTCCCGACCCGCCCTTACCCTTGTACGTTCAACCCATCTACGAAGCAGTCAACCCGCTGTTTCCCAACCAGATTGCCAACCCAAACCACATCTACCAGGGATTAAACGCTGTCCGCTGGCGCAGTGAAGACGCGCCTTTCGATGCCGGCCTCAGGCAGACCATCTCCATCCCAGATCCCAACGGCGCCGTCACTTTTGCGGCCTGGGGACTGGCGGAAACCGCCGACGGCAATGACCTGACGCTGCGCATCGGCATAGATCCCACCGGCGGCGACAACCCGGATAGCCCCACCGTAGTCTGGTCCTCTGCGGCCGCGCCGGCTGACTTCACTCAATTGAGCGTCACCGTTTCCGCCCAGGGCGGCGCGGCAACCGTTTTCCTGCGGGGTACGCTCAATACTGCGGATATGTCGGGAACGGCCGTTTGGGACGCCGTCACTGTCCAGAACGGCGTCTTGACCAATGGCGATTTTGAAGGCTCCTTTCTCTTGCAAGATTCCCTCCCCGTGCCTGAAGGCTGGACGGCCTGGTACCAGGATAGCGGCTATGCGCCGACAAACGGCCGTGACGTATACACCATTTACGCCGCCTGGTCAGACAACGGCGGTTCTGCCTGGACCGGCCCAGAAGCGGTTACGGCCAACCGCGATCTCAGCGGTGGCGTCACCGGCGCAATCCGGCCGGACGTCACACCCTTCATTTCGTTGGCCACTGAGCCACCCTCGATCAGTTTCTTCTACATCTACGAGACCGGCGATCCGCCGCCGGACACCACCTTTCTACGCTTTGGACGGCCGTATCAGACCCAATGCGAGTTAGGCACAGCCAACTGCACCGGCATGCCCGGTATCCCCCTGCTGCCGCGCAACGTCGTGCGCCCCGCCTACCGCCTGCTGGCCGCCGCGGATCCCTTTGATCCCGGCCGCGCCGTCCTGCTCTGGGACTCTCTGCAAACCGACATCGTGTACAAAGACGTTTATGCCACCTACGTTGTGCTGCGCTGAAGAGAAGGATGAGGGATGAACTATGAAGGATGAAACCCCTTTTTGGAGAAATATCCTGGTGAAAAATCAACGACTGTTCTGGTTCATATTTTTATTGCTTGTTTTCCTGTTGCCAGTTCTCCTTTTCATGCTGCTGGATGTGGCTCAAGGTGAAGGCGACCCTGTTGGCTTTGTCGTTACTGGCTCTGGGCAGCGGTATACAGAAAACATTCCCATCATTAACATCCGCGACTTCGGCTACCAACCAGCACAAATACCACCCGGTACCCCTTCATCCCTTCAACAAGTTCAGGGCAGGCCCTTCATCCTTCAACCTTCATCCTTTCAGTCGGGTGGGGGGAGTGATCCCCATAACCCGTATGCCGTGATTCGCAAAACAGCCCCCGCTTTTATTCAGCCCGGTGGTAAAGTCCGGTACGAGATCACGCTGGCCAACTACGAAAGCGTGACCTACACCTACCGGCTGACAGACACCCTGCCGCCGCAGTTGACCTACGTGGCAGATTCGGCCAGCGATTTGGTCTACGACCCGGCCGCCCGTACCCTGAGCTGGCAAGGCGAATTGTCACCCGGTAATCTGGACTACGTCATCGAGGAAAACAGCCCGGCGCTGCCTTATCTGGACCTGGCCGCCTTCGGCGCGGTGAATTTGTGCGACGAGTTCGTCGCCCGGGGTGAATCTTGTGATGACGCCAGCGTGACTATCAATCTGGGGGTCAATGGCTACACCACCAACCTGTACGGCGAAGTGTTGAGCCAGCTCACGGTGTCGGCCAATGGCCTGGTTTTGGCGAATGGCGCTGCTGCCGGCGGTCACAACCTGTGGCTGCCGGATGCGGCCGCGCCGGGTTTGCTCCTGGCGGGCTTGTGGCGTGACGTGGACATGGGCGGCGGTGATACCGCGCCAAACGGCCGTTTCCATGCAGCCATCATCAGCGGTCTGGTGCAGGGATACGACATTTTTTACGCCCAATGGCACGATGCGCCCCACGTTAATGATCCCGATCTGACTGCCCGCCACGGCATCGCCATTCTGCTAAACAAGGATGCCGATCTTCCAGCAGCCGCCCACGTATTCTTCATCTACGACAACTTCTCCGACCCGGCGCAAACGGTGGCCCAGGGCTACACCATCGGCATCGCGGACAAGTTGGGCGCGCGCGGCGTCACTTACGCCTACGCTCCGTGCTGCGGCGATTCCCATCCGCCGCAGGGCTACCCGCTGACGGCCGGGACGACGCTGCATCTGCGACCGGTCCTGTTTGGCGCGGCCAACGATTATCGGCGTACCTTCAGTTACGAAGCCATTGTCAACGCGCAAGTACCGGAAACCATCACCAGCACGGCCGTTGCCGTCAGCAGTTCGGGCAACCCGGCGCTGGCGCATGCCTGGTCTACCCACTATCTCTATGTGCGCTGGCAGACTTACCTCCCCTTCTTGCGCCATGATGCGGTGGCTGCCCCATGAAACAGCAACCTGTGTTGCGCGGGGATAGCAGGCGACCCTTGTCGAAACGGCCGTTGCTCCTCTCCCTCAGCCTGCTTGTTTTGTCCGGCCTGGGCTGTGGCGTTATCGGTTTCATCGAAAATCCGGCGAGCCTGACCGGCCCCAGCTATTGGGCGGCGGAAACAGGTACACCCGTGCCCACCGTTACCGTCTTTTTGGGGACCTCTACGCCGGTCTATGCTGATACGCCCGTGCCCAACCTGATCACCACCACGCCCGAATGGACGACGGTGACGCCGATTTTCCCGAGCACGCCCACGCCTTATTGGGTGACGACAACGCCTCTCTACATTACGGAGACGCCTGAAGCGCCGGTAACGACCACGCCCGGCCTGCCCCAGATCGGCTTTACCACACCGGAACCGTTGGAGACGCCCTATTACCGCATCGGCGACTTCTACATGAACAGCGATGTGTACGTGGGCGGCCCCAATGGCCTGGTCTTTCGCATTACCGGACACGAGACGCAGCCCAGCCCGCGCCACGACCAGGCCGTCTACCATTTCATCACCATCCGCGTGACCAACTACACCGCCGAGGAAACCATCGCGCCCGTCTCGGACGTGTTCTTCATCCGCCGCGTCCAGCAGGGCGAGGCGCTATTGGTCGGGCGCTGGGCGCCGCAAAACGAACCGCTCATTGCTCGCAGCCTGCCCGCCTACGAAACACAGCAGTTGGTTCCCATCCCCCCAGACGGCGCACGAGATTTCGTTCTGGGTTTTGTCACCCCCAATGGCGATGTGCGCGAACTGGGCCTTATCACCGATTGGAACCGGCCGGTTGAAGGTGGCCTGCCTGTCTGGTTCTATCTGGAAAACGACCCGTTGGGGCCATTTACCGACGCTTACAAACCGCCACCGCCCACGCCCATTGTCCTGGACGATGGCGGTTCACAGGGCAGCCCTGGCGTTCCAGGGAGCGGGGGTGGCATGTGGCCGACCACCGGCTTCATCACCCGCGGGTTTGGCTGTCACGAACTGTATACCGGCATTGACGGTACCGGCTTTGGTTGTCCGCCGGAACGGCAATGGTTCCACAATGGCGTGGACATCGCCAATACCCAGGGCACGCTCATCTGGTCGCCGGTGGATGGCACAATCGCCTATGCCGGTCCCAACAGCGCTGGCCCGGATTGCTCCCATATCCCCGGTTCGCAGCCGCCCCACGAAGGGCTGGGCAACTACCAGCGCGTCAATGGCGCGGACACATTGCACTATTTTGGTCACCTGAGCGACTTTTTAGCCATTTCCGGCAGCGTCGTGGCGGGACAAATTGTGGCGGAGATGGGCAGCACCGGCTGCTCCACCGGGTCCCATCTCCACTGGATTGTGTACCAAAACGGCAACCTGATAGACCCGGCCCAGTGGGCCGGACCAGGACCGAATCCATAGGAGGAAAACGGAATGGAATTCGTTCAAGAAATGATTGCCGGCGACGGTCTGCCCACAACTTTTATCCAGGTTACCGCTTCCCCTGAGGATGGAATCCTGGTCTGCGTTAGAGGGTCTGAAGGCGAGTTGTTGGGACAACTGCACTTAAAGCAGAACCGCAGCGGCTACCACGTTTGTCTGCAAGCCGGCGCGCAAAAACAGATAGTCCCTTTTATCGCTCTTTCCGACGAAGGGAAACGCCTGGGAGATATTCTGCCGGGGTATCGCAGCCTGTTGTCTGGGAGAACCTTCGGCATCCTGGCCCGGCAAGAAATGAGAGAGCTGCCGGTTGCCGAATTTCTGGAGCGCTTGAGCAATGCGGTTGCCCATGATGCCTTCAGACTGGGACCAACCTGGCACGGCAGCAACTGGTCGGAAACGCTTTATCCCCTAAGCCGGGGTATCGGGCCAAAAACGATTCAGGAACTGGCTCAAGTCTTTTTGCATGAGGAGGTTCTAGAAAATGTCTCCGGTTAATGTGGTAGCTTTGCGTCTCATCAAGTCAGGTCTGCACCCGGTTCTCGTGGGCAGCGAAGGAGATGACCTGAAACGGCCGTTGCTGAAAGGCTGGCAAACGGCCGTTTACACAACGGCAGACGTCAGCATATGGCCGCCTCGCAACAACATCGGCATTCGCTGCGGGTTGCAGCGAGACGGTCGTGCTTTGATCGTGTTCGATTTCGACGAAGAAGCCCGGCGTAACCTCCCTGCCTGGTGTGAGCAGATGAGCGGTGGAGAAACTCCACTTGGGCTGCGCCAGCCGCTGGTCAGTGTCACCAGTGGGCGTGGCTGCCACGTCTACTTCTACACCATAGAGGCCCATCCTGGTCGCACATTGGCCGGACGTTATGACCCAATGCCGGACGCGCCCCACGACCGTAAACGGCTGGTCAGATTCATTGAGACATTGGGAAACGGCCGTCAGGTTGTCTCGGCCGGCAGTCGATACCCCGGCGGCCAACGCTACCGGTTTAGCCGCGGGACTCGTTATGAAGATGTTCCCACCTTGACGACAGAGCAGGTCCAGGCATTGGTGGCCCTCAGTAGAAGGTTTGACGAGCGGCCGACGCAGCCGGAACGCCGCCCGGCGGCGTGGCCGAGGAGACTCAATGGAGAGTTTAGCGGCGTACAAAACTGCCTGGATTATGCCCGCCGTACCATCGGCGCCTCCAAACAGGTGGGAAGAAACGGCGACATCCGGTTTCTGGGGCAGGGTGGACTGTTGGTAACGGGCGACGGCTGTGGCTGGTATTCGTTCGGTAACGAGACTGGCGGCGGCCTGGCCGAACGGATCACCTGGCATCAAGGGCAGGTGGGGGAGGGGGCATGTTAGAAGCCGTTATCGTCATCGGTGTGGTCGTCATCCTGGGCATCCTGTTCTGGCCGCGGCGCAGCCCCTATGTACGCAATGTGACCAGCAATCGTAACGGGCTGCCCCGGTGGCGAGATCAAGAGCCGTATTGAGAGAGGAAACCAGAGTGATGGACCGGAAACGAATGAAATGGCTGATTCCAATCCTGACAGGTTGGCTCTTTTTGTGGACAGGCGCCGTCCTGGCGCAGGATACCGCACTGCAAATCCGGCTGCGCGCCAGCGACGGCACGGCCGTTGCCGGGGAGACCGTCATTCTGGAGCGACTGCCGGAAGCGGAACCCTATCCCGCCTGCATCACCGATAACCACGGCCAATGCGCCTGGCGGGTGGGGCGGGGACTGTACCAGGTGTTGTTTGCCCGGCCGCTGGACGACATCTCGGCGCTGGCGGTGGCCGAAGGCGGCCTGCGCGGTTTGGGCGTGACGGTTGGAGATAGCAGCATCACTTACCACTTCACCTTCCACAGCGACGGCCGTGTCTACTTCGATGCCGCTCCCGAAGCGGCCGTGCCGTCTCCCATCATCCCGGTTGGGGAACTTCTGCATGGCGGTATTGTCCCCACGTCACGCCCGTCAGACAGTGAAGGCAAACCGGCCGCCGAAACGCCAACACCTGCACCTACCAAAGCCTCTGACGCTACGACCGGTTCCACATCCAGCGGTCCCTGGCGTTTGCTGCTGTTTATTGGCGGCGGTCTGGTGATTGGCGGTGGTTTTCACTGGTGGTCACGTCGTCGCCAGCACATCCTCAATCCTCAATCCTCAATCCTCAATCGCAAATCGTCAATCGGAGTCCCCTGATGCTTGACCCCGGCCGTTATCTCGCGGAAGCCATCTACTTCCTGCAATACACCCTGGCCCAGATCATGTGGGCCATCAACCGGGCGATCCTCTCTATTGCCATCATTGCTGAAAGCATCAACGCCTGGGTGACGGACAACGTCGGTTACTTCTTGGAACTGCTGGTCAATGCCCTTTCCGCGCCGCTGGGTGGTATGTTCATCCTGGCACTGACTGCCCTGGGCTTTTGGTATGCCCTGAACAACGTCGTGCCCACCGGCCGTTGGGTAGACCCTAGCAAGCTGTTTACCTACGGCCTCATCGCCTTTTTCTTCTTTTCTTCACCCATTGTCGTCATTGAGATGATGGAAGATTTACGCCAATCCCTGAACGCCGGAATTGACCAGGCGCTCATTGACGGCGCGGCTGGTGACATCTTCGCCACCAGCATGAACGGCACAGATCACGGACTGCCGGGCGCGATTCCCGACGTGAATAGCGACAGCGTCATCGGCAGTTTTGACCTGGTGGCCGCCTTCATGCTGGTGGCCAACATGGACGAATTAGACAGCAGCGAATTTCCGGTAGACTTCGAGGCGGCCTTTTTCCCCTTTGGCGATCCCACCAGTATCAATCTCAGTGATGAAGCCGACCAGCAGCTGGCCAAGGCGCTGGCCAGCGCCGGGATTGAACGGCTGCTCTTTGCTTTGGTCGCCATTCCTACGGCCATCGCCGAGCATTTCCTGCGCCTGGCGCTGACCGGCGTGGCCATGTTTCTCTATGCCGGTGTGCCTATCGCCATGCTCTTCGCCTTTTTCATCTATACCCAGGCGTTTCTGGGCGCGTACCTGCGCCAGTTTATCAACCTGCTCATCGAGACGCTGATGAGCGTCATCATTGTGTCCATCATGATTGGCCTGCTGGTGGCCGCCGCCCAGCAGGGGATTGGGCTCTACATTGGGGCCAGCATCATCGCCTTTATTGTCATCTTGTGGCGCATCAAGAGCGCTATGAAATTGGGCACGGCCGCTTTTGACCTCTTTGGCGGGGCGATGCTCAGCGGCGGGTCGGGCGGTATGGAACTGGCGCGCATGGGAAGGCAGGCGGTTGTCGGCACGGCGGCGCTGGCCGGCGCGGCTTTGACCGGCGGAGCGACGGTCGCTGCTGGCGGCGCAGTCCTTGCTTCCGCCGCTGCAGTACGAGCAGATGGCAATCAGAATGGCGCTTATCTGGGGACCGACCCGGAGAAAACCGACGGCCGGGTGCGCCAGTTGAAGACCATTGCCGGTTATACCCTGGGGCGGTCAGAGAGTGTGCGCCACGTCATTGAAAACGCCCATGAAGCCCGTACCCTGGTTCGCAATTTCCGCGATGGGGAGGTGCAGGCCCATGAGCCGGATATGCTCGACTATATGCGCGCCGGTTCCTCCATGTCCGGCTTTGGCTCCAGCCCCTGGCTGGCGATGCGCACATCGCCGTCACTGCGGGCAGCGTTTGACCAGATTGGGGGCAGCCGTCCCAGCGCCCGCGACGCTGCTTTTGATGGCGACGGCGATCCGGTCGTCCTGTCCGGCGTGGCGCCGGGACGGAGCGGTCACGGAAACGGCCGTTCTGTGTCCGGCCAATACGGCAGCACCGCGCCGGAGGATGACAGCACCGCCCGCTTGTGGCAAGACGAGCCGGCGACGCCGCGCCAACTGGCCACTCTGCGCCGGTCAGGTATTGAAGTGACCGATACCTTCAGCCGGGGTCAGGCCAGCGACCTGATCGCCCAGGTGAGAAATCAGCAGAATGGGCTTGCTGACAGCGGCGGCCGAGATCCGTTGCCCAACCATGATCTACTCAACCGTTTTGCCAGTCTGGAGCAGGCGCTCCAGCTGCTGACGCAAGCCTTGACCAACCCGGAAACGGCCGTTCAGTCCATTAGCCGCTCATCTGAGAGAGCGACCAATGGCCCCCTCCCAGATTGGCTGCGCGAGGACGGCGCGGCAGCCCCGGATAGAGACAGAGTGGGGGACGTTCATAGCGTCAGCGCCGCGCCGGATCCTGCGACAAGCTCAACTCCCTTGAGCCGCTCAGGACAGGTCCCAGACCGGGACAGCCAGGAAGATAAACACAAGATTCCCTCCACTGCCGCGTCTGGCGCTGTCCACCGGGAACCGGTGATTCGTTTAGAGCCATATCAGGATGCACGCCGTCAGGTGATCCACGACACCCTGGCGCGGCTGGCGGAGCCGCATTCACTGGCCGGTCAGGCAGCCCACAAAACGTTGGTTCACTACACCGGCGCACACAATGCCGCCCTGATTGAAACGGCCGTCGCGCAGCATTCCGTCACGGCCGTGCAGGCAGCGATGGCGGCGACGGCCGACCGGGTCACCCATTACCGACAGCTAGGGTTGAGCGACGCCGCGCAGTTGGCGGCTTTTCAAAGCGGAGATGCCACCGCCGCCATTCGCGAAACAAGCGCGACGCTTCTCTCTGATGCGCAGTTGGCCGCTGTGGCCGACATGGTGTTATTGCCGCAGCGTCGATTGACGCGCGCCGAATTGGTGGCTGTCATCGGCCAGGAAGCGGCCGCCGGCGCAGCCGATGAGCAAGCCGTCGCCCAAGCCATTGGGATGGGGCCGGCAGTGGTCGCCTCTGGTTTTGGCGGGCAGACCGGCAACGTGCGCGGTGTGCTGGCCGGGGCGCAGGCGATGGAGCTGTCACCCGCGGAGCTGGCGCGCCTGGCGGAGATGATTCAGGACGGCTTGCGTGATGTGGTGCAGGCGGAATTGGTGGGTCGTGGGTATCCGGCGACCCAGGTGTATACCTTTATCAGCGATATGGCGGCCTTGCCCGATTTGCTGGTGGCGCCTCAGACCACGGCTGTGGCCCCAAAGAGTGTTGGTCCAACGGTTGTTGAGGGCCAACAGCCCCTGGAAGAATAGGAGAAGAAGATGCTCAAGAAACGCTGGCTTTTTATCACTTTCCTCAGCTTCGTCGCCCTGTTACTCATCTTTGTCGCGACGGGCACCACGCAGGCGCAGGCTGGCGGGCAAAATCCAACGCCCATCGTCATCACCTTGACCCCACCTCAGTCACCCACGCCGGACGAACAGGCAACGGCCGTGCCCAGCCCCACCGGTGAAAGCTCGCTGCCCCCGGATCGTTTTGAACCTAACAATGACGCCGCCAGCGCCACGGTCGTTGGCCTGCAAACGGAACCGGGCCTGACCTTGAGCGGCGACGACGTGGACACTTTCACCGGTTATCTCAAGGCTGGGCAAATGGTCAGCATTCAGACCACCGTCTACGATGGCCTGGACACCCGGCTCAAACTTTTTTGGAATGGGCAACTGCTGGCCGAAAATGATGATCGTTCGCTTGTGGATGTCGGCTCGCAGATTGTATTTACGGCTCCGGCAGACGGTTGGTACGTGGCTCTGGTGGAGAAAGCAACGGTCTATAACGGCCGTTACGATCTGACCATCTCGCTCGTGGAACCAACGGCGACAGCCACCCCCTGGCCTACAGCGACACCTTCACCGACAGTCACGCTGCCGCCTTCGCCAACGCCCGTCATCCAGCCCGACCTGGCCGAACCCAACAACACGCCGCAAACAGCCTGGCCAGTCACCCCAGGCCAGCGCAGCGCCTATACGGTGGGCGCGGGCGACGTGGACTACTTTACCTTCATCGCCAAAGCGGGAAGCCGCTACACCTGCGAGACGGTGACCGACCGGGTAGACACCCTGATGACGGTGGTGGGCGTCTCTGGCGTCATCGGCGTCAACGACGACCGGGGCGTGGGCCGCGTCGATTCCTATCTGGCCTGGGAGTCGGCGGCGGAACAACCGGTCATCATTCAAGTAGAAGCGCGGGGCGGCAGCTTTGGCCCGTATGAATTTGTCTGCCAGCCAGCGGCACCGGCAATTGCGCCGCCCGCAATGTCTGCCGCGCCCCGTCCACCCGTCGCCGCACCGCTGACCACAACAGCGGCCACCACCACCACCGGCCATATCTCGTTGACCGTGCAGTATGTGGGGCGGGTCCAGCCGTCAACCACAGCGTCGGCGACCCGCATTCGTCTGCTGGTCTATTACGACGCCAACAACGACCGCCAGCCTGGACCCGGCGAAGGCATCGCCAACGTCAGTGTCCTGGCGGTAGATGCCCAGGGGCAGCGGCTGGCCCGTGTCTTCACCAATACCCAGGGAGAAGCTATTTTTAACCTGACCGGCGAAACCGTCGCCCGCGTTATCGTGCCCTTTGTGCCCGGCTGGTCGGCGCGCGTCCGGGTGGGGGAGGCCAACAACGACATCGTCCTCGGACTGCCGGCAGTACGCCTGCCCATCTTCTTGCCCGTGCAAAATCAGGCCACCAGCGAGGAGTAAACCATGCTTGATTTTGATCTCGAACTCAACATTGACCAGGAACTTTCTGAAATACCACCGGAATTCCAGGATGCGTTCCGCCAGGCCATGGCGCGGGAGATGGCCGACACGGAGCAGAACCGGACGGACACCGACATCCTCCATTATTTACGCCAGCGGCGGGACGATTTCAAGCGCGGCGGCTTCATCCGGCCCGACGGCCGTCCTGGCATGGTGACGCTCAATCCGGAGACGATGTACGAACAGGCGCTGCCGCAGTTGGCCCAAAGCAGCCTGGGCGAGCCGGACAACACGGCCGAGCGACGGCGCACACTCGTTAAGATTGCCGTTTTTGTGGGGGTGGCGCTGCTGTTTGTTTTTTTCGTCTTTCGCGGCCGCACCCAACGGGAAGCGGCCCAAACCGTCACCGCGGCAGCAGCCCCGGCGACCGCCGCCGGAGCGAATGGTACAGCCACGCCGGCCATGCCGCTGCCGGAAATCACCGGCGTTGAGGATTCCTTGCAAACCATCGGCAGCCTGGGCGGCGCTTTGACCATTGGCCGCCCCAGCGCCATCGAAATCACCTACAGCCGGACGGCAGAAACCATCGCCCTGCCCATTGATCCCAGCAAACCGACGCCCAAAGGGGAGATGCGCTACAACGCCGCCACGATGCTGTCAGACAACCCGGTGGCCGTCTGGCTCTTTGGCGCCGTGCTCAATTACGCCATTGGCATCCCCGACAGCCTGGTGCGCAACCTGGCGCCGGGCGACCGAATTGTCCTCAGCACCGATACGGGCGCGTCCCTCCGTTTTGTCGTCGCCGAGACGTGGCAAGGCGCCAACTATGAGGCCGGCCGTCTGCTGTCTCAGAACCGGCTGGGCCTGACCTTGTTTGCCCTGCCGGCCGGCGCTGAAGACGACGTGTCGTTTGCCTTTGCTAACTATGACATAACCAGCGAAGAGGGGCAGGAGCAGCGCACGTATGAACTTGAAGAGCAGATTTCTTTACCGGGTGGGGGAAGTTTGCGGGTAACGACTGTGCAGTTCAACCATGAGACTAGCGGCGATATTCGTATAGCCGTCGAGGGTAAAAGTGAAAGCATCCCTGCCAGCCAGAGCCTCATGCTCACGCTGGCGGCACAAAATGGACAGACAACGGCCGTGCCGCTGACGCCTGACGAGAGCGGCAACTGGCAGGCCAGCTTTACCCTGCCTGATGAGATCTCCGGCCTGCCGTTGTTGGCCGAAGTGCGGGCGCTGCCGGCGGGCAGCCTGGCGGTCGTGGGGTTGGGCGAAACACCCCATTTGTGGAAGCAGCTAGAAATTGGTATTTCCGGGACCTGGTGGGATGAGGCGCAGCGGCAAGTTGTGTTGACGGCCGTTATCACCCATACCGGCATAGGGGATGTGTACCCAGGTCCCGATTTTATTCAAATAAGTCACGAAGGAGGTGATGCGTATGAAACTAATGGGCAGGCCACGTCCAGCCTGCCGGGGCAGCGATTGCCCACTTTGATCCACCCGGGAGAAACGGTGGACCTGACCGTGACGTTTCTCCCCCAGGCGCCATCGGTGCGTGTTCAAATCGGCGCTGACTTATGGGAGATAACGGGCATTCCTACCGGGATGTCTTCTCACCCATAAGCCAGCAACCCGCGAATGGTGGGTCGTAGATTCGCCGTCTCACCCACCATTCGCGTATCTCAATTCAACCCATTATAGGAGAGTGACGCGATGTTGCCTATGCAACCAGAAAAAGAACATCCAATGACGGGCAGCTTGTCTGCCACCCCTCTGAGAACCGGCCATTGCACAAATCGTCTGCGCTGGCCTCGGCCGGCGCAGAGCGCCCTGCCGTTTGTTCTGTTGCTGACCGTCCTGGCCGCCTGCGCTCCTGGTGAAGCGCCTCCGGCGGCCATCTGTGACACGTATGATCGGGCGCTGTTTACCACACAACTCATGGGTGGCGCAGCCGTGCTGCTCGGCCTGGCAGTGCTTGGTTTTCGCAAGAACCTGACGGCGATTTTGCCTTCGCAAGGCGCGCAAATTGGGGCCGTCGCCGGGTCTGTCGGTTTGGGACTTATCTTACTGGCTTTCTCCACCGACATTGGCAACCAGATTTTGACAGGCTTTGCCATCGAAAGCCTCTATACCCTTTGCGGGCTTGGCTAAAGCTGGGAGCAGAGGGGCAGGGGAGCCGGGGGATGAAGGGTCTCCGCCGCCCCCTTGCTCCCCTGCCCCCGCGCAAAAAAGGAGAACTGTGCCAATGTTCAGTGTGACGCATTTCCGTTCCGAATTCATCTATCAAGGGCAGGCCACGATTATCAGAAAGGTGACTATGACCCAATTCATGCTGGTAATTATCCTGACGGCTATGGGCGTGGGGTTGTTCAATGCCCCCTTCTGGCTGGCGCCGCTGTTTGTCAGCGCCGGTTATCTAGCCGGGTACACCCATAATGGCGAGATTGTGTTGAAGCGTGTTGTCGCCTATCTCGTGGTCTGGGGCCGGAACCTGGTCGGCTCGCCGCAAATCGTCAATATTCAAGCCGACTGGGACAAAGTGCGTCTCCACGCCGAGCGGCAGCAAATTGGCGGCGCCTTTGCCGCGACTGTGGTTGTAGAACAGCTTTAAGGGAGTGATGCGATGCGTGTATTTCAAGTGACGCTGCCCCATTTCTACCAGATTGACAGCCAGGATCAGTCGGCCGTCATCAGCCAGATGGTTTCCCTCTTTGCCGGGCCGATGCAGCACTGCCGCTTTCTGACCTTCATCATGCCTGCCAGCCTGGAACGGTTGGAACGGGAACGCCGCCGCCTGGCCATGAGCATCAACGACGATTGGGCGCGGCGCGGCCTGATGGAAGAGGTGCGCATGATTGGCGACTGGGCCAGCCGGGGCGAGATGCGCAAGACGCGCCATTACCTGGTGGATTTCAACGACGCCGTCACCGCCAATGACCTGGCTCACTGGCGGGTGGTGGCGGGCGGACCGGGAGAAGATAATTATCCGCAGTTGCCCATCCCCGGCGACTACGCCGAATATCACGACCACATGGCGCCGGCACTGAAAAAGAAAGACGGCCGTTTGCAAATAGACAACAGCCGTTACCGTTACGCCGTCCTGGCCTCTTACCAGCTCACCCGCACCTGGGATTGGCGTCATCCGCTGGCCCAGATGATCACCGCCGCCGACGGGCCGATGATCATCTGCATTGACGTGCGCAAAGTACATCCCGAGCGCGTTACTGCCTCGGCCGAATTCTGGCAGGGCATGATTCTTAACGGCCAGGACCGCAACGCCCTTATCGCCAGCGAAGAAGCCGAAGCTTCGTTGACCGCGCGCGATGAAGCGGTGCACCACGTGCGGGTGCTGTTTATGCTCCTGGACAAAAGCGCCGCCGGGCTGCGGGCTAGGTTGGAAAGCCTGCGCAAAACCAGCACCCAATATATGAAGGTGGACCGGATGTTGGGCTACCAGGCGGCCGCCGCCCGCATGTTTGGCCCGGCAGCCAAACCGCCGGGAATGCCCGCCGGTCATTTCAACACCCTCAGCCGCGCCCCGGCCGTCTTTGCCGGGATGTGGGGCGTTGGCCGTGAACAAAATGCCAACGGCTTTTACGTGGGCATCTCGGTGGACGAAGTGGCCCCCCACGTCTACTACCTGGACTGGCAGGGCAACGATCCCTTTCACGGCATCATCCTGGGGCGCACCGGCAAAGGCAAGACGGTCGGTGCGCAGGCCCTGGCCTGGCGTCTGGCTGAGCAGGACACCCAGGTGGTGCTGCTGGAGCCGCAAGGTCACAGCCGCCGTTTGCTGGCCTTATCTGGCGGCAAAAATGTCTCGTACAGCCAGCTTTCCTACGCCACGACGACGCTCAACATCCTGGACGTAGTCTATGAGAACGCCACCGACCAGTATGACCATGTGATTACTCTGCTAGCGCTGCTGCTGGATCCGTTAGGCAACAACCCCCGCCGTTTTGACAATGCCGAAGTGGCGGCGGTGCGGCGCGCCTTGGAGTTGACCTACGCTCGCTACGATTGGGAAGGCGAACTGATGAGCAATCACCAGTTGACGCCGACGCTGGATACGTTTTGCCACAAATTGATGCAGGTGGCGGAGCAGGTCACGGCCGTGCAGGTCTTAACCGTGACCGACGCTGCTTTACCTATGACCGGCCGCCAGGTGGCCGCTGCGGCGGCCAGAATGGCGGAGGAAATAGAGAGCCTTTACGTCACCGGTGATTACGCCGACACCTTCAACGTGCCCACCAACCTGGACTTACGTCTCAAAGAGCGCATTGTGCTCTTTGATTTCAGCCAGGTGCCGGAGCGGCGACGGCCATTGTTTTATTACGCTGTCTTGGCGGGGATTAACCACCAGGTACGGCGCAAACCTCGCCAACGCGCCATCATCGTGGATGAAGTGCATTACATGAACCAGGAAGCCAGTCTGATGACTTTCCTGGCCAACATGGTCAAGACGGTGCGCACCTTTGGCGCGGCGGTGGTGATGATTGACCAGGATTTGGAAGCGTTCATTGGCGTGGAAGGGGCGCAGGCCGAATCCATGGCCGCCGGCGCCAACGTTACCGCCGGGCAGTTCATCCTCAACAATGTCAGTTGGACCATCGCCTTTGGCATGAAACGGGACGCCGCCTTTCGGCTGGCCGACCATTACAAGGACGAGATCCTACCCTCGCATGCCGAATTCCTGGCGCGGATGGGCAGCGATGACCGGCACGGTAAGGGTATGGCCGTGGTGCGCGCCAATGGCAAAGCCGACATGGTCTATTTCCAGCTGCGGCCGATAGAGGCCGAGTATCTGATTGGGAGTTAGTCTGTTAGTCGAGTAGTCCCGTAGTCAGATAGTCGGGAGACCCTCGAAGGTTATGGGCTACCTGACTAAAAGACCAACAGACTACAAGATGAAAAGGATTACCAGACACATGAGTAACAAACTACTGGACCAATTTCGCCAGCAGGAAGCCGACAATATTGCCCTGTCGGTGAAGTTCAACCGCTGGTCGCGGGTGATGATCGAAGTGATGATTCGGGAGCAGGAACAAAAGCTGGTAGCCAGCGACCTGCCGGTAGATGGTAATGGCGAGCAAGATGATTTCTGGAAAGAGATGGGCTGATAAGATCGGCTGATAAGAGGAATGCATGTTCAAAAATTGGTTCGGTAAACGCGCCGCACGCGCCCAGTGGGATACCGGCCTGGTCTGGTTTCGGCTGCGCTACCTGGAACCGGAGAGGCCGACACGTTGTATTAATCTGCTGTCCCGTTCGCCAGCATGTGGTCGCGTGGCTTTGTATTACCGACCGGGAGAAGCGGTTTCAGAGTTATATCTGGGCGCGCCGGGAACCCACGTGCGCCTGGTGCAGCGCATGGCAGCTGATTTTGGTTTTTCGCTCAAGCCAATGTCGCCAGAAGTAACCATGTCACCTGCCGCGCGGATGACGGCCGTGAGTGACCTGCCCTGGGACAGAGCCTTTGTCGCACACATTGCCAACGAGTTTGCTTTTGTATGCCTGGTTGAGGACGAGAATAAAGGCGGTGCGTATCTGCCGCAGCCACCTTCTTTGGAGCCGGGACGCGGTCCGGCCACCTGGCGTTTATCGGATAACCCGTTACCCGGATTGGTGCTAAAACCCACCTGGAACGGTGGGCAGCCACCGGCGCACCTGCGGGCGACTCAGCCGGATCCACGATGCTGGCTGTTGGGACGGTCGCAGTCGGGTTCACCGCTGCATGTGACAGGGCGGATCAACATTTACGGTCGTCAGGAAGCAGTCGCCGATTGGCTGGTGCAGCAGGTCACACAGATGGTGACACACAACCACACCGATCTTATCGTCGTTGATGGGGCGGGCGATCTGGTCCCCAACTTAAAGCGAAAAGCGGCCGTCACCCGCCTGTTGGGTGAGCAGTTGACTTATGTGGATATTGACAGCGCGTCGCTGGTTGGTGGCTTTAACCCGCTGGCCCTTGTTCCGGGGGAAACAGAGGCGGCCCAATTACAACGGTGGCAGAATTGGTTCCAGGGAATGCATGTGCATCCGCAGGGACTCCATCTGCTGACTCCAGCGCAGCAGGCGGGAGTGGGGGATATTCCCGCCCTGCAAAAATGGTTGAAGCAGGTAGAGCGGCAGGAACAGTCAGCGGCCGTTGCCAGCCTTAGACTGGCGTTAACCCGGCTGACCGCTAACCGGGCGCTGCGTGAATGGGTGGCCTGGCCGACCAACCCCTGGTCTCAGGTGGGGGCGGGTGTTTTACTTTTTGCCTGCAGAGCCGAAAGCTGGGAACGACGGCATCTGCTGCGGGCTGTGCTGCTGGCCGCAGCTGGTCAACGGGAGAAAAAGTTGGTTGTGCATGGCTTTCCTTGGGCCACCTTTGCCATTGAGGATATGCGGCTGTGTCCGGCGCTGTTTATCAGCAACGGCCCGCCTCTCGCTGGGGCGGCTGCGTTGCTGGTGCAGTCAGATCCGCAAATGGCGGCTAAAGTGGGGCAACGGTATTTGAGCAGTGATCCCCGGTTGGTTGAAAACATGCAGTTGTTGCAGCGGGGGGAAGGGATTTTGGTCGAGGCAGGAAGTATTGTTTTTACCACCTGGCAAGGGCGCCTGGCCGGGCAAGAGCAGGTTTGCTGAACCATGTTACAAGGACAATTGTTGTGCCTTTGCAACAATCTCGAACATTCGATCTGAAAACGCTTGACAAAACAAGGAAAGCGATTTACCATATTTGAAACTAGCCTATTCATACCTATGCTAGAAGAGGCGATCATGTTTAGAGCAGCTTTTGTAGGACGTAGCCGTGAGCTACAGGTTTTAGACAATTTGTGGGAATCAAATAAAGCGACACTGCTAATCTTATACGGGCGGCGGCGAGTTGGCAAAACCCGGCTGCTGACACATTGGTTGCAGCAAAGTGCCGATAGGGGGCTGTATTGGGTGGCCGAACCTTCTTCATCTCTTTCCCAGCTGCGATCCTTCTCTCAAGCTTTGATGAATTTCATGGATCCAGAAGCGGTCGTGCCGCCTGAATTTACTTTTTCCAGTTGGGAGTTGGCCTTTCGCCAGCTCTCTCTCTACGCTCAAAACAAGCGGGTAGCCGTCTTTATTGACGAAGTGACTTACGTCATTGATGTGGATCCCGAATTTGTCGGTGTACTACAAAAAGTATGGGATCGCTGGCTGAGCGACTCCAACCTGATGCTGGCTCTGGCTGGCTCCCAGATGGGGCTGATGCGTCAGCACCTGCTCAACTATGATGCGCCGCTCTACGGGCGCGCCGCTACCCAGATGCAGCTGCCCCCTTTGCCTTACGGCACCACACACGACTATTTCCCAGACTATAGCGCCAAAGAGCGGATGACGTTATATGCCATGTGGGGCGGGGTACCGGCCTATTGGGAGCGGCTGGATGCTAACCTGAGCATTACCGACAACCTGCGCCGCAATGTTTTGCCCGCCCATGCCTGGATGATTGATGAATCCCGCATTTTGCTCCAGGATTTCATCACTGATTTGCACAACTACGTGGGAATACTGCGAGCGATTGCCGATGGCGAGCAGGCGATGAGCGACATTTCCACCCGGACCGGTCTAAATAGCAGTAAAGCCTCTTTTTACCTGAGCGTCCTGCGCGACACGGGCTTTGTTGTTCGTGATGTCCCCATCTCTCAGCGCGGCGCCGATTCGCGCCGCGGCCGTTACACAGTGACCGATCCCTATCTCCGCTTTTTTTACCGTTTCATGTCTGCTTACCAATCCAAGCTGGCCTTGGGCCAAATGGAAGAAATGCTCAAGCTTATCCAGGAAACACTGCCAGCCTTTATTGGTGCCAACACCTGGCAAGAGTTATGCCGTGAATGGGTGCTGCGGTCCAGCGCTCAAGGCGAGATGCCGCTGCCCATTGAAGAGGTGGGCAGTGAATGGACTAAAAACTATACCATTGATGTGGTGGGGATAAGCGAAAAAGAGACCAGCCTGGTGCTGGGCGATTGTTTCTGGGGCAATGGACCGGTTGGCCCAGAAGCTATTCACAATCTGATGCACAAGACATCAATCATGTTGCCAAAGACGAATCAGCTATGGTCGGTTTATTACGTCTTGTTTTCGGCCAGTGGCTGGACGGCTGAAGCGCAGCAGATGGCCGCCGAGCCACCTGCGGAAGGGCAGCCCAGTCGGCGCAAGCGGTGGCAATCGGTTGGTATCCGGCTTGTTGATTTACAGGAGCTTGATAAAGACCTGCGGCGCTGGTCCACTTGAAGCAGCGTCAAGGCAACGAAATGACAAACAAAAACCCTTGTCAATTTTTGGGCCTGACAAGGGTTTCGGCGATGAGGTAGGGAATACCTGCATCTTCAAGTTACATTATGTAGATTAGCATTGAAACAGCGTTCGCGTCAAGCTGTTTCTCTCCCTTCTCACCTGCCCTCCAAATTATAAAGCTGGCTAATTGCTGCACTTGCAAGCATTTTGCTTTCCGTGATTGCTTGCCACTTAAGCGTGGCCGGCAGTCATGGGTGGCTAAACGCACCCATCTAACGGTAGGCCGCACTTTCTGCCGCTAGAATGCAAAAAAGCCGGTGAGTCAACACAGGCTTTTGCAGAAGTATCTTTATTCGTCAAATTGCATACTTTTGAGGTTTTGGGTGTTGGTACCACCCTAACCTTGTTATAAAGCCCCTTCACTGGGGAGGGGGGAGTTGTATTTTTTCATCTCCTATGCAACACAGTTCACTAAGGAGAATAGCACAGGCTGATCTCTGTGTCAATGTTATGCGCCTGCATAATGAATTGATGCTGGGTGCAGCGTGCCAACCGGCATGGACGGCTCCCTCGCCACACCTTCGGCGCACCTTCTTGAGGCCAACCGGCAGCTCCACGCCTTGCGTGAGCAGCTTAAGGGTCAGCTAACTGAGCCTGCCGGATTGCCTGGGGAGCCTTCTAACGGCTTGCCCTGGAATGCTGTCGCCTCTGTAGGGGATGGATCCTGCTTAGAGGGGACTGCTGCTTTTCCCGGTCATTTAGGGTGGGGGAGTGCTGCGTTAACGGCCGTTTTGCGTCGCCGGCAGCCGGCAGCTCATGTTGCTGATGATGTCCAGGCGTGGCTAAATGCTTTGCCACAAGACTTTAAGTCATCCGCTGCTGAGAGTAAGCCTGCTGGTGATCTTACTGAATCACCGCCAATCCACAATTTTCTATTCAACGGTGCGGTTAAGCTGTACCCTGATATTGGCCTGGGGATGCTGCGTCAAGAAATGACGGCGTCAGGCCGTCTCTGGCTAATGCTGCGCTATTTGGATGAGGAAGGACGCGGCGTAGTTCGCATAGACATTATAACAGAAACCCTGACAAGAAAATCTTCAAAACTGCGCTTATGCGGCCAACGCCAGTTGCGAAATTTACTCAGAGATGGTGAAGGTGTGTTTTGGAAGCGCGATAAACAGCATGTCTGGCTGTATTCAGCGGCAAAGGTGGCCTATGCTCTGGATGTCGCCCGGCTAACCGGCCGTCCGGTGGCGTTGCCGGTGGCGGTGTTGCTGGACGGTATCGGTGCCTTCCGCGCCCATTTGTATGCTGCGTTTCACAGCGGCCGTGTCAAAGAAACGCCTTATGGCGACCAGGCCTGTCCCTTTGATGCACTCAAGGCAGGCTCTAGGCGCGGCCGAAGGGATATGCCCATTGCTCGTGTGACCCTGGAGCAGTTGAGTGGAGTAGGGCGGTCCAGTCAACGCGCCTATGAGGAACGAGTTGGTCTCAATATTCAGTCCAACTTCGCCGTAGGGAATATAGCTACCAGGGAGAATCAGGAGATAGCCGCCTGGGCGAGAGGCCAGGCATTGTTTGAATTGAAGGATTACGCCGGGCAGCACGGCCGTGAGGGCAAGACCTACCTGGCCTGGCAGCTGCCCAACAGCTACGCGGGGCAGCACCTACAGCGGCCCAAGGGCCGGCAGAAGCGGATCAACCGCCAACTCCAAGACCTGGTTATGAAAGGGATGCCGGGGAACGATGGAGACGAGGTGTTGAGACGCGGGCCGGCAGCAGCGGCAGCGATGGGGAAGCGGTATTATGCCAACGGCCGTCTGGCGGCGCAGAGGCGGCAGCATAGCGAGGGGGTGCGGTATTGGCGACGGCCGTCTGTGGGACACGGCCGTGCGGCTATCTGGCACCCGGTGGAGGGGTCATGACTCTTTTTTGTGTCCGGAAGCGGAAAGAACCTGCGCCCCTTATAGGGATAAATTCTTAACCCTCTCTTTGGGGGTCTGCATGTGGGGGTGGTCTCTCTTGATGGTTACACGAAGGTTTTGCCGGTCGCAGTAAGCAGCTTTGCCCGCAGGGGCTGCAAGGGGCGGAAGCGGGGGAAGGCGGGAACAGGGAATCGGGGAGTTAGCTGTTGGTGCGCAGGGCGCGCTGCGTCAGCACTGTGGTCACATTTTGCGTCAATACGCCGATGACCTTCAGTTTGGCGTCCATGAAGGGGTAGCCCTCGATGACCAATTTGTCTTCAGGATTTTGCATGGCCACGGACACCTTTTGCCACTGTTTACTGGCGATGTAGACCAGAAAGACGGTGACGGCGTCTTCGGGCAAGATGGGCAAGCCTTTGGGCAGGGCCGGCGGTTTGCGGCCGGTCAGGGTGACAATAACAGCATCAGGACGTTCGATGACTTTTCCAGGACGGCCAACGAGAGTGATTTTCACGGTTGTGGCGACTCCTTTTTCTGCCAGGGCCGGGGCGGCCAGGGTTTCACGCGCATCCCAGGGCAATGTCGGGTGCGGGGGAGGGGACTTGGGTTGGCGACCAGACTGTCGCGACGGCGGCGGAGAAGGGACTTTGGCGGATTCCGACGGCTTGGTGCGCGACGGCCATTGGGGCGGCGGCCAGAGAATTTGCCGCTGTTCCGGCGTCAGTTGGCCGCGCACGATATAGAAGTAGGTCCCGCCGGGCGTGCGGCGCTGTTTGTTGTTGGCGGTAAGCATTCCCCCCGCGGCTTCGACTTCGAGCGCCTTTTGCAGGCAGGCGTAGGCGGCCTCCAGCCCGATTTGTTCGATGATGCGCCGGATTTGCAGGATGGCCGGGGGGTGGGTTTCCTGGAGTTGGGCGGCGATGTCGGCCGCGGCCGTGGGAATGTCAGGTGGTGGTATGGACATGGCCCCTATTTTCCGCCATTATCCACTTTGGGCAAACGCCATTTCCAGCTCACCCGGGGCAGGAACCGCTGATGAGACTCCTGGATGGTGACGCACCATGTCCCTGACCAAAGTCCCCGTTCGTTTATAGACAAATCACCGCTTTTTTTGTAGACTGTAGTCAGGTTCAGTGGGGTTATATACGAGAGAGAAATTCCTCCCCCCCAAAACTGGCACGAGAGAAACGCGACTGGAACGCTCCGCTGGACTTAGGGTTAATACACCCTCCTTTCTCGTATACGTATTGCCCGCCCGCCTGTCTCCAGGCCACCATCCCCGGTCTGGCGGCAAAACAAAACCGCTCCGTTTCGACGGGGCGGTTTTGCTTTCGTGGGATTCTGCGCCTGCATTTGGCGGCGCTGCCGTCACAAGCTCCCAACTTTCTCTCCTTTCTCATATCCTTCTGCCTGATTTGTGATACGATAGGCTTGAGCCATCATACACACAAACAAGGAGCTAAAGTAAGGAGCCTATGACAATAACCGCCCCACAAACCGTCAATAAAATACCGTTGGCCCCAGGGTTGCCTGTTTTGGGTAGCGCGCTGCCGCTGGCGCAAAATGTGGCCCGTTTCCTGACGGAGCAATACCGTCAATTGGGACCTGTCTTTCGCGTGCGCGCCTTAAATCGAGAAATGGTGGTGCTGGCGGGAGTGGAAGCCAATCTGTTTTATGCCCAGGAAGGGAAAACGTTGTTCCGGTCCAAAGATTTCTGGCAGGAACAGGATGCGGAATTTGGCGCGAATCGGTCACTCATCAGCATGGATGGCGATGACCACACCCGTTTCCGCAAAGTGCAGCGCCCCGGATACGCCCGTTCGATGTTGTTTGATAACTTACCCACGGCCGTTGCCATTACCACGCGCGAGATGAGTACCTGGCCGCAGAATCAGCCAATGCCTGCCCTGTATTCAATTCAACGCATTGTCACCGAGCAGCTCAGTGTTATTGCCGCCAACTATTCCGCCAAAGATGACCTGGACGAGATCATCACGGCCGTACGCACCATCCTTGCCACCCGCGTCACCAAACAGCGCCCCGCCATCTTGCGCCGGACGCCTGCTTTTCGCAAGGCCAAGTCTCGGTTCATGCAAATCGGGCATGAGGTGGTGGCCGCGCATGCGCCGGAACTGCGCCAGGGAGCCGAACCCGACCTGATTGACGCAATAGTCGCCCTGCACCAGGAGGACCCCGACTTTTTGCCCAAACAGGACATGATGACGGCCGTTTTAGGTCCCTTTATCGCCGGACTGGACACCGTTGCCAGCACCACCGCCTTCATCCTCTACGCCCTGCTTAAATATCCTGATCTGGCTGCTCAGGTGACGGTTGAAGCCGACGAACTTTTTGGCGCCGATGGCCCCACAGCGGCCGGTCTGCGCCACATGGATGCCACTCACCGGGTAGCCATGGAAGCGATGCGCCTGTGGTCCATTGCCCCAGCCTTAACGCGCACCACCACGCAAGACATCACTTTTGCCGGATATACCATTCCCGCCAACACCGACGTCATCATCGCCACGACAGTGCCCCACCATTTGGCGACCTACTTCCCAACCCGGAGGTGTTCGACATTGAGCGCTATACACCGGAACGAAAAGAACATCGTCAACCCGGCGTCTATGCCCCATTCGGCCTGGGTCCGCACACCTGTCTGGGACAGGGCCTGGCCGAAATGCAGATGGCGCTTACCGTCGCTACCCTGTTTCACTTTGCCGAGTTAAGGCTCAGCCCGGCCAACTATGAGTTAGGATTTGACCCCGTGCCCACGCTTAGCCCGGACAAGAAGATGAAGTTTGAAGTTGTGCGCTGGCGTCATCCGCTGCCGACGCGGGTTTGAGTCACTTCGTCTGTGTCACCGGGTCGTTTCCTGGTCCTATCCGTTTGACGTGACGGCCGTTTGTGTCAACGGCCGTGCGCCTAATTGTAAAAAGCTTGCCAGCGGAGGTGGGCGAAGTCACCTGGACCTGGTTTGGTAAAGAGTGGCGAGGGAACCCAGCGCCAGCACGGCAAAAAAGAGAACATAGAAGGGCTTGACGGCCGGGAAATGCCACACATTGGCCGCCACCACGCCCACGCCATAAGCGGCCATGGCTGCCAAAGCGACTGGCATTGCCTCCGTGGAGCGCAGACTATACCCGGCGGCGGCCGCCAGCGTCCACAGCATCACGGCGATTAGCCGGCTGGTGAGCAAATCACCCGGCCATACCCAAATGAAGGCTGATGGTCCGCCGTCAGTGACAAACAAAGCTGATCCCCACAAGGTCATGAGAATGGCCGCCCCCCACAGCCAACCGCGCACCATGCCTGTTGGCGGCCCATCACCTGATATTTCAATGACGCCCATCGGATGAAATAAATGCCAGGTGGTGAGCGCCGTCATCGGCACAACCAGGGCAAAAAAAGCATAGGTGATCGGCGCCGTCCAATCAAAGCTGTCGAGGTGGAACAACAAAATGGCTGCCGCTAATGGCGCCAGGTAAACAAAGAGCATGATGACAACAAGGCGTAAACGGGGCAGCGACGGCCGTTCTAGCGCCAACCAGCAAACCAGGGCAAACGACCACCCGGCCGCCGCCAGCATTCGCGCCGCTAACGGGGGTAAATCCCAGGAAAAACTGGCGGGCACGTCCAGCCACCAACCAAACGATCCCAAAAAGCCGCCCATTAACGTTAGAATGACCAACAACAGCAGGCTGCGTTGGGCATTATTTAGCCGATTGTGATACGGCCGCAGCCAGCGCCAATAGCCCAGGCTGACCCCCAAAACTAACAGCAACAACCCCATAATTTGTAGCCAAAGATGGTTCATAAACCCCCAGGGATTCCGAAAAAGTCAGCTAATGATACAACCCGCCTGGATTTCAGCACAAAAGAAGGCATCAACCGCTTTTCGCTGCCGGTTGTCAACACCACCTAAAACCCCTGGTGCGCCCCTATGGTGATCTAAAGTAGCAGAAAATAGCGCCCTTTTGTACACTGTCAGGCCGTCCGTGGTTGCCTACAATCGTCCCTGTGCACTCCTTTATATTCCTGTTGGTCCGGTTGCGCGGCTGCCGAGCTACTGCCCTTATAGGGTGAAAGTCACGGTTAGAAAATGACTTTCTTTACGCGACAGAAATCATGCTTGCGATAGAATACAGAAGGTTTTTTAACTGCTACAACAATGTCAGGTTTCCGGGACACGCTCACGAAGCTGCTGCTTACGCAAACAAGAGTCTTTGGTTTGCATGGTCGGGCGAAACTAGTTACAGAGCGTACAGAACGGCTCGCCGAGGCTGGTAACCTCTTTAATGGGTAATCCCCATTGTTTGAATCGTTCACGCTGATTTTTGCACTTAGTTCATTCGGTTAATTGACGCACCCATTGTGCTTATGTTAATTAAAAGTTATTGTATTACTTTGACTGTCATACTTGGGAAGGACGGAATCCACGATGGATACTCGCCTTCGCAGGTATCATAGCCAGAGAGTCTTAGTAGTTGCCCCTAAGGAGAAAAATGATGGATACTTTACATGAAGTTGTGTACCAAATTGTCTCCAACCCCGCCCTTTTAGCTGAAATCACGCAAAATACCCACGTGTTGTTCGATAAATTTAATCTCTCCCCCCTGGAAGCGAACTCTCTGCTTGCCCTGATCCAGGATGGCAACACACTCCATATGCTTTTATCCGTTCAAGACTCAACACCAATGTTACCGGCCAATGTTTGGGTTCCTTAAAATCTGCTATCTTATCGATAATCCGTGTATGGTTATCGGTAAGCTTGCCTCTGGGGATTGTCTAATTGGCAGTCAGGGCTGGTAAATAGTAATTTTAGGGTCCATAAAAGAATAAGTTCCCGCACCCTAGTCATAGCAAAGTTAAGCAAGTGCGGGAAGTAATAAATTTATGCCTTAGATCATGGAAGGGCATTAAACCTGTTAGTGTCCAGTTACCGGTTTCTGGCATTAGGGCGACGATCTGTAACGTTGGCCGTGATGTCCCTCGATGTTTTTATGATCGTATCCTCATCCTCACTTGTTGAAGAAATATGGGCCAATCCGCAACTGGATCAAAGTTTTACCGCGGCGCTACGACAGGTATACCATCCCACCGATCAGTCGGCCTTGGCTTATCATCTGGCGCTGCTGCCTTATTTCTTTTGTGAAATGCACGGCGGGAGTTATGAACAGGCGCTGCCAATTGTCACGGCATGGAACTTGTTGCGGCACTCGGCGCGCCTGCTAGATAATATCGAGGATGGGCACCACATTGTGACGCAAGACCAGATGGCGGTTGATCTCAATCTTTCTACCGGACTGCTGTTCACGGTTGGTTTGGTTCTGGATAGCTTGGAAACGTATGGCGTATCGTCGGCTGCGGCCCGTGATGTACGGCGGACGTTCTATTTTGCTTTGTTACAAACGTGCGCGGGGCAACATGTGGATTTATCAAACTCATCGCCCTCTTTGGAGGATAGCTGGCAGATCGCTGCAGCGAAGAGTGGAATTGGCACAGGGGCGGTGTGTTGGGCCGGCGGTCGTATTGTTTGCTCTGATCAGGACACACTCGTTCAGTATCGCCAATTTGGTTATAATTTGGGCCTCTTAGACCAAATACATGATGATTTGGCAGATCTGGCGGTGACGGAGACGGGTCAAAGCGATTTACGCGCTGCCGTCAGGCACACGCTCCCGATTGCCTATGCTTTGACTGTGTTGCCCGGTGCGCAACGAGACCAATTACGCTATTTACTGCAAACATCTCATGCAGAACTGGCTCAAGAAGCGTTGGCGCGGCAGTTGATCATCAAAAGCGGTGCGGCTCTTTACTTGATGACACAGGCAAAGTTGTATCATCAACAGGCGACGAATTTGTTGAAAACTATGTACGCAAGCCATGAGACAAAAAGCAAATTACAGCAATTATTGGACAAGTTTGTTTTGTTCTGATCCCTACACTGAATTGAGAAAACTGCTGTGTTTTATCGGCGCGGTGTTTATGCGGTTGAGGTGATTGGTTCTGTTGAGGGATCATGTTCATCGTCCAGTATAAAAACACGATCTCACAAGTTATTATGGCGATTGTGGCTGCCTTTTCTTTGTTGATGGTTTCTTGGGCAACCTGGCAAACAGTCGCGCAACCCGATTTGGGTGTCTTGTGGACCGACAGGGGCATTGTCTATCACGCAAAACCGGACGCTGAGATACAAGTGAATGATCGGCTCGTCAGCATTGATGGTGTGCCGTTCAGTCAGAGTAACTTTCCTTATTATGATTGGCAACGGGGTTCTATTATCCAGTTACAGATAAACAGGGGGAGTGATCTTGTTTCTCTGGAGGTTTTGTACACGGAGCCGGCGCCCGTTTTTGTGTTAGCCACTCATTTATCGCTCACCTTTGTTGCGCTTTCGTTTTGGATTGTTAGCCTGACTACGGTGCTTTTGTCGTCGGTCATTACCAGGCAACATGCAGCTTTTTTTTTGTGGTGCCAGACGCTTGGCATGAGTTTAGCTTTGGGCAGTGTGACCAGCCAACCGTGGGCCGGGCATTTGTCTCACGTTTTTACCTGGTGTACAGTCGCTTTTGCGATTCATTTTCATTTACTTTTTCCCTTTAGCCAGATTAAACAGCAAGGACAGTGGTTTATTTTTCCTTTGTATGGAGTCGCCACGCTGGGCGCGCTATGGCGGCTGTTGATTGTAGTTGATGGGATTGTACTGCCAGAAGGTGTAACGGCCGTTTATGGCCCTGCCTTTTATCTGTGGTTGTTAGTTGGACTGAGCCTGATCTTGTTACTGTTGTTGCGTGCTTATCGGGGATCCCTTTCGAGCATTGCCAAGCGGCAGGTCGGCATGGTCGCGCTTTTTGGGTTTATAGCCGGTATGCCGCTGTTGACGTTGGTTGTCTTTCCCAAAGTTGTGCTGAACGAAATGCTGTTGCCGGCAAAGTTCGCCTTTCTTTTTCTTGTTTTCATTCCTGTGGGCTATGGCTATGCCATTCGCCAATACCAATTCATAAAGCTGGAACGCTATGTCAGTCGCAGCGCGACGACCATCTATGTCATCGGCATCTTGTGTACCCTGTACCTTTATGCAACCTACTCTCTGCAAAGTTTGCTCCGCGACAATCTGCTGCTGGATTCGCTGGTGAACGTCGTCATTATCATGGGGTTGGTGGTTGTGTATAACCCGTTGTACCGCCGGTTGCAAAGGTTGGTTGATTATCTGCTCTATGGCGGATGGTATGATTACCCTACAGTAGTGAGCCAGGTGGTCTATACGCTTGAGTTGACGCCAGACGTCAAAGCCTTAGCGGAGACGCTGAATGCGAGCATTCAGAAAACGATGCGTGTACATTGGGCTTACTTACTGTGGCAAGAACAGCATTCGCTCCAGACCATTACCTGTTTGGCCGGAGATGCAGAAGCGCCTTTTTCGCCGGATATGCTCCATTTAAGCCAGTTGCAAAATATCAACCGTTATTTACAGGAAGAACAACACCCAACGACCAACCAGATGATCTTGCGCAAACTGAGGCAAGATGCGCTGTCAGTCATTGAACAGACGGTTCTTGATCATCGTTCGATCCATTTGTGGGTTCCGATCAAGGGATTGAATCATTCATTGGGCATTTTGATCCTGGGGCCAAAGTATGGCGGGGATTTGTTTAGTGATGAAGATATGGAGATATTAGACGTTGTTTCCCGGCAGGCCAGCGCCATTTTCCAAAATGCGCAGCTCATTCAGGAATTAGGGGTCAAAGTACAAGAGAATGAGCAATACCAAAAGGAGATCATTCGGGCACGCGAAGAGGAACGGAAGCATATTGCGCGTGAGCTTCATGACCGGGTTATTCAGGAATTGGTCGGTCTGAAGTATCAGTTTGCCCACATGACGACCTTGTTTGCTTTGCCCCTGTCCGATCCGAGCAGCAAAGCGAATGGTGCGGAGATGCTGGCGCTGCAAGAAGAAATCAGCGTATTAATTCAAACAACGCGCCATTTGTGTCAGGATTTACGGCCGGCTGCGCTTGATTTGGGCCTGATCCCCAGTATTCGTTCTCTGGTTAACCGGTTTGAGTTGGAATCGGGCATTGCGACAATGTTGTTGATCGAGGGGGATCGGGGAACGGCCGTTGACGAAGACACTGCTTTGTGCTTATTTCGTTGTACCGACAAAGCCTTGACGAACATCCGCAAACATGCTGCGGCCACACATGTCAGCGTCAGATTGTCGCTCCAGCCAGAACAGGTTCTGCTCTCAATCACCGATAATGGGTTAGGGTTCATTGTGCCCGAACGGTTGGGTAGCTTGATGGAACAAAATCATTTTGGCTTGGTTGGGATGCGTGAACGTGTGGACCTGCTGAACGGAACTTTTCAAATCACATCTACGCCGTCTCAGGGAACCTGCCTGGAAGTTGTCATGCCTTTATTGGATAAAACAGGGATGGGTGAGAATAATGATAAAACATGATGAACAAAATCCGCGTTTGAACAAAATCCGTGTCTTGTTGGCAGACGATCATCACGTTGTACGATCGGGTATACGCAATGAGTTAGGGCGTCACCCAGATATCGAGGTAATTGGCGAAGCAACCAATGGGCCGGAAGCCATCCAACTTGCGCAGGCATTGCGCCCAGATGTCTTGCTGTTAGACATCAACATGCCGGGGATGCTGGTTACAGATGTGACGAGGAAGCTGATGGAGACGCCGGTCACAGGGGATGCCCAAAACAATGCTCCTTGGCCGCCGCACATCCTCATTCTCAGCGCCTATTGCGAGCCAGAGTATGTTTATAATCTGTTTGCAATGGGGGCGAAGGGCTATTTGCTGAAGGATGAGTCGCCAGACCGGATTGTGGCCGGAATTCGGCACGTGATTCAGGGCGAACCGGCTCTCAGCCTGCCGGTACAAAAGGTGTTGTTGACCCGCAGGGAACAACCAGAACATAATTTGAGCCAACGGGAATTAGAGGTATTGCGCTTAATTGCCAAGGGCAATACCAACGAAGAGATCGCCGAAACTTTGTTTATTGCGGTGGGAACGGTGAAAAACCACGTCATGAATACGTACAAGAAATTGCCAAACGTGCGCACTCGCTCGGAGGCGGTCGCCTGGGCCTGGGAAAATCGCATTGTTGAGATTGAGTAGGATTCATAGTTGTGGTTAAACGGCCGTAGCCAGTCGCGCTTCCTGAATATAAACCTAAAGTCATAAGCAAATAATGAACGAGTCACGCTCGAAATGTGTTATCTTGCTCAACACGGACTTGTGTTTTTGGGGAAAATACTCTCTGTAATGGAAATTCACCAGCGATTTGCCCTCCTATGGCCGATCGCCTTCTACAGTAGAACTCATCGCGCATTGCTTGTATCGAGGGTATTTTGAACCAAGACATTATTCGCCTGTCGACCGAGCCTGCCATTCATGTTTTGTTAGCCGACACCCATAAGATTATCCGCGATGGGCTGCGGCATGAAGTCGGCCGGCATGATGATATGGGAGTGGTAGCCGAGACCGATGACGGATATGAAGTCATCCGGCTTGTTGACCAGATGCACCCAGACGTGGTTGTCCTGGATGTTAACCTGAGGCATCTAAGCGGCATTCAGGTTGCCAGGCACATCAACCAGAGCAGCCTGGAAGGCGCCGAAACAACACCTCCCCGCGTATTAGCCTTCAGCAGTTACAGTGATAAGCAATATGTTTGGGCGATGCTTGCGGCTGGCGTTAAAGGGTATCTGCTGAAAAGCGATCCCCTGGAAAAAGTTGTCTTTGGCATTCGCGCCGTTGATGTGGGGCAAACCGTCTTGAATCAACAAGTCCAAAACACCTTACTGCGTTTTATCCCCGAACTGCATCAGGATTTGAGCCAGAGTGAAATCAACGTCTTGCAACTCCTGGCGCACGGCTTATCAAACGAACAAATCGCGGCAAGCCTGAAAATTACGCAAGGAACCGTAAAAAATCACCTGCACAACACCTATCGCAAAATCCCCTGGGTGCGCACGCGCGCCGAGGCCGTTGCCTGGGCGTGGATCAACCGGATCGTGTCTTATTAGCAAGTGGCGAGGCTGCTCGCCTATGCCGAAAGTCATACCCCCCTATACCCAGAATCATAGTTTAAAAGTGATTGCTATCTCAGGCAATCAAACTCGCGCTGGCAGATAATATGTTCAGGATGATTGTCGGCTGACTGTCAGGCATAACCGGCGGATCGGGGAGATCATTCTTGATAATGTCTATAACTCATGTAAGGAGAAACAGATCATGACCTTTATGTCTCCGTTAGATTTATTGACAGTATCCAACCATGAACAGGATGTGATCAGATGTCTCATACGGCGTCCGCGCCTGACCTTGCAAGAAATTGCCGGGTTTACCAAGATTCCTGTGGATAAATTGGAAGGGATTGTGAACAGCATGGTACAGGAGTCTCGTCTTGATAAGGATGGGGACAGTAAATTTCAGGTTCTTCTGAATAACCGGGGTGCAAAGCAAGAACGCGCCGGCTCTGGTTTGCTTGAGAGCCTATTCAATTAAGTAAGGCAAGATGGCTTCAATTTCTCCTATTGATTTACTGGCTATGTCGTCTGCCGAGCAGACTTTGCTGCGCCACCTGATCAAACAACCACAGGCGACGATCTTTGAGTTGGTGGCGAATTCAAAGATGAGCCTGACGGAAGTGGAACAGGTCTTGGCCGGGCTGCTGCGGCAAAATCGCATCCTGGAGCAACTGCGCGAAGGGAAGCGGGTGTTTTCGACGCGCTTTCAGTTTAAGCGCCAGACTGTCCGTAATATGCCGACCGTAGTCCTGAATTTGTTGCAGCAGACGGCGGATGTGTTTCTGGTTGAGGCGCCGATAACATCTGAACTGGATGATCAGACTAGAGACCAGTTGCTGCGGTTAGCGGAGAAGTGCACGCTGTTGCCAGATGAGGTGATGGCTTGGCAAGGGCAGAAAACGGAGCGAATCTGGTTGGTGCAACAAGGATTGCTGGCGCAAACCAGGTTGAAGGGGATACAGACGCGACAAAGGAGAGGATATTTGCATTGTGGCAGCTGGATAGGTCTGAGCGAGAGCCTGAGTGAGGCGCCGATGACGACGACGTATACGGCCGTTGCGCCCACCACCTTGCTCGCCTGGTCAGCCTCAGATTTTTTAACCTTTGCCAGCCAACAAAGCATGCTGGCGTATTCTCTGAACCGTTATTTAAGCCAGCGGTTGGTGGCCTGCCAACAGGCTCATTTGCAAAAGCAAAGTAAGTTATGGGTCATTGAGGGTGTCCATCCCCAGGCCGGCGTGACGACCTTTGCCTATAACCTGGCCTGTCTCGCGCACCAACAGGCAGACCTGGATGAGGACGGACGCACGCTGTTCTGGGCTTTAGGTCACAAAGATGAACCGCAGAGCCTTTTCCCAAATGGGGCAACGGCCGTGTCTGAAAAGCATGTCGGCCCGGCGACCATTGTGACCCATGCCAGCAACCTGGACGTATTGACCAAAGTTGAACCTAGCGGCTATGCCCCCCAGGTGCAGCTCGATATGTTGTTAACAGATTTGTTGGCGCAATATGAATATATCATCTGCGACACCGGCAGCGGCCGTGAAGATGAACTCTTATTGCGTTTGCGCGGACAGGCTCACACATTGATCACTCTGACACAAACGAAAGAGGGCGCTGATGCCGGACTGCAACGTTGGGCTGCCCTGCAACCCTATTCATTCCCAGGGCAGAAGCGGGTGCTGGCACTGAATGGAGCTGTTGGCGCGACGACGACTGTTGATCCTCGATTTCACCTGGTCATTCCGGCGGATTCAACGGCCGTCGCAACCGCCCAGGCACAACAGGCGCCCGTCGTGCAGGCCGCGGCCGACAGCCCACTCTGCCAATCCCTGCACGAAGTGTATCGCCGCCTTTCTCTTGACCATGCCGTTGCCTTGTTCGTCCCTTCAACCGTTGACGTTAATCAACAAGTGGACAACAGCAACCAGGTCAAGGCGACCTTATCCTTCCTCGGTAATCTTTTCGGCGGTGCGACCAGCAGCAACGCCGAAGGCGCCTGGCGTAGTGAAGAGAGTGGGCTGGTGACAGAGCAAGTAACCATTGTGCGTACTTTTGTTTCCAAGAAGGCATTGGAAGCCCACCTGGATGATATCATTCATTTTGCAGCAGACTTGAAACAGGATATGAAGCAAGAAGCTGTTGCAATTAGTGTTGATAATCAGCTTATTTTAGTTTGAAATGGAGGCAACGATGACAAAAATTATTTCGACACATTCGTTTCGTGGCGGTACTGGCAAGTCCAACGTGACGGCCAACCTGGCGGCGCTGTTCGCGCAGCAAGGCTACCGAGTCGGCATATTTGATACCGACATCCAGTCCCCTGGTATTCATGTTATATTTGGATTGAATGATACGGCCGTTTCCTACACCCTAAACGATTTCCTATGGGGCAAATGCGCCATCGAAGAGGCCGCGCATAAGGTGTACACAACCGCCAATGGCGGCGAAGTCCACCTGGTTCCCTCCAGCCTCGATCCCAACGACATTGCGCGCATCCTCCGCGAAAAATATGACGCCAGCGACATGCACGGCGCCTTTCGAGACCTGATCGCCGCTCTCGCCCTGGACTACTTGCTCATTGATACCCACCCTGGGCTAAATGAAGAGACCTTACTCTCCATTGCCATTTCCGACAGCCTGGTCATTATCTTGCGTCCCGACCAGCAAGACTTTCAGGGAACCAGCGTCACCGTAGACGTTGCTCGCCGCCTGCGCGTGCCCGAAATATGCCTGGTCGTTAACAAAGTCCCCCCAGAATACAACTTTGACAAAGTAAAGGAACAGGTTGAGCAGGCCTATCAGTGCGACGTGGCGGCATTGCTGCCCCTGTCAATAGACATCGCCGAAAACGGCAGCGCCGCTCTATTTTGCATCAACTATCCCGACCACTCGTTCACAGCAGGGTTAAAAAACGTCATTGAGCGACTATTGCTTGACAGCACAGAACCCGTCCCCGCCTGATTGCTGCGCAACCCAAAATTATGCGGCTAGAAGCGGGTTACAATTAAAATAAGAGGATCTAGGATGATATATTCACCCACTCGGTATTTAGAAGTTACTCAATCCTGGATGAGGCCTGAATTGGTTTCTCCCACAGCTTTGGCGCGCCTCAAAACAATTTCTGGGATTTTGCCCCCAATCTCTAACTTGCTTTTAGAATGTCGTTTAGGAACATCGGATTCAGTGGATTTGGCTCCCCAATTCCTGGCTCATGATGGTTCTCGTGCCTTCTTCATCAACAAGCGTCCAAGCCACATGCTTCCCAAACCAGAGATTCTTGATAGCCATGTCTGGCGGCGGGTGCAGGAATTCTGTGTGCAATGGGAGCAGGCAGAACTTCTAAACATGGAAGTGGCTGACATTTGGCTTGAGTTCGATGTAGATGGCCCACCGCCCCACATCCCAATCCCCGGGTTATTTGTCACTTATGAAAAGAAGTCGAGTATAACCGATTTACAGGCGCTTAGATCGAAGCATCATCAAGCCACCAAACTCGCTTTGGAGATACTGTTCGCAGCGCCTTTACCTCCCCTGCTTGCACAAAATATAGACGCTTGTTTCGAATTGTTACCAGAGCAGTCTTATATGTTTTCCGTAGGGGCTATGTTGTCTAGAGACTCTGTGCCCATCAAACTCTGCGTAGCCGATATGACTTCAGAACAACTCGTCCCTTATTTGAAAAATGTGGGATGGCCCGGTTGTTATGATGACGTACACAATCTGCTGCACGAAATAGATCCTTTGTTGGATCGAATTGCCTTTCAATTAGATATTATAGATGGTGTGATCTCCCCAAAGATCGGATTTGAATGCTATTTGACTGAACATAACCCTAGGAAAGAAGCGCGTTGGCGTCTGTTACTAGATTATCTTGTCAAAATAGGACAATGCACGCCGGATAAAAAAGAAGCCCTACTTATGTGGTATGGTGGTCAATATAACATTTTACCCCAAGAGCAAGGGGTCAATTTTATTGATGGTCCATGTTCCCGCAATGTGTTTATCAGATGCGTCAATCATATAAAGGTTGTCATTCACCCCGATTCCTCTTACGAGGCCAAAGCTTACTTATGTATCAACAAGAGCTGGTTGCCACCCGCCAAGTCTACTCCGCAAGGCATTTAACCAAGCGATAACTGGTATATAGCCAGGGTAACACAGGTCACTGGTATAAACTTAAACTTGTCATTCTGAGCGAAGCGAAGAATCCCAACGCCTCTGGGATACTTCGTCGCTTCGCTCCTTAGTATGACATGTGAATACCAGTAGTATTTTGTATAAGCTCAACTAACCTGTGTTACTGCCTGGTTAAGCGCCGTCATATTTATAAACGACTTTGCCAAACCGCCCCCTGGCATTGTAACTCCTGTTGATAAACTTCCCTATCTGCTTGCCAGAGTATACTGAGTCAATTACAACGTTAAAACGCCCGGCCGTGTAATCCGCGATAGCTTGAGCCAGATCTTCTGTCACGCCCACGCAATTTCCGATCACTTGCAAATTTTTCACCACAACGTTGGATAAAACGTCTGTCAACGCATACGTTTCCTCTAAAACAGGTGATCGTTTATCAATGATGCCATGATACTGACCAGCACGGCCGCAGGAGATGTAGCGTGCATTATAGGTCATTAAATGCACCACCCAGCTTAGATGGAGATCAAAAAAGGGATCAATGACACAATCAAACATGCCGGCCGCTGCCATGATGCTGCTTGTGTCAGGTTCAGGTGATATCACAAATAATTGCCGCACGCCCATCTCTTGCAACCTGTCGGCATACTCATCATTTGTCGAGGTGGCATAGACGGAGACATCATATTGGCGCAGGGCATTGATGGCAAACAAAGACGTATTCGATTTCGCTGAAGTCACGAGAACTTTTTCGCCAGGTTTCAAATTGAGTTTACGGATCATGCCATAAACCGTTTGCGCCCCAATGCTAAACGCAGCGCCAACCTCATCTGGCATTTGCGGTGGGATATTGATGAGCTTGGCGTAGTGCAGCGCCTCATACTCTTTGGATGCTTTATTCGTAGGCACGCCTTCGGCAAAAGGGGAACTGTTGTCATAATAATGATTGTTGCCAATCACTCTGTCCCCGATAGCCAATCCCACAACATCGCTCCCTATGTCAACCACTTCGCCGGCAAATTCTGAACCGATAGGGTGAAAAAATCCTGATCGGGTCTGCTTGCTGGCGGCAAAGATGACGGCCTTATCACGGTAGTTACAGGAAAAAGCCTTTTTTCTCACTAGTACCCGCTGCCGATTTTCAGGGGCATTTCTATTAAACTCAGGCGTAGGCGTAGACACAATGCCAAAGGTAACGGGAATATCATCTATCTCAACCGTTTCCTTTGCGCTGTCAGATAACGATTCTTGTGCATGATTGATCACGGCAAGATTTCTCATTTCACACCCTTTTTGTCATTTACCGTGTAACACAAGTTGGCAATCTGTGTTACGGCATCATAGGTCGGCGCAAGTTTCGCCGGACTCCTGCAATTATTCCTTTTGTTTGCCAGGTGGCAATGTCGTCACCGTCTTGTTCCCTCTCCAACCGATGACACAGCTCTATAGGTTCAATGTCATACGGCAAAATATAGCCGTTACATCATGTCCCAAGATCGTGGTTGCAATATGATCTGGCATAGTTAGGCGCATGAGTCAATGACAAGGAGTTGTGACGTGATCTACACCGTCGGCCCAGAAAAAGTATACAAAGCGCAGCTACAGGTGTGGGGCGACCTCTTTAAGGTTGGCCGTACAGAAGAGTATCGTGGTGGATGTGCCTTTCAATCCATTGTGGATGCACAACGTTGGATACAAGAGTACAAAAAGGAAGAAGATCGGAAGTTCGGTGTTTTTGGCCTTAACGCTGAATGGGGAAAAGATACCGAGCCGTCTGAAGATAAGTGGTGGCACTATCTTTTGCACAACCGTCAAGTTATACCGCTTGATTAACAATGGTATTACGTCGTTTTTCAATCTGTCCGCGGCAGGTTGTAATACAAGGAATACAGATTGTAAATAGAGATGTGCACGCTCTTTGCAAAACGTGTTCCAAGCAGCAGTCAAGAAACCATATTCAGTATTCAAAAATATAAGGAGACTAAAAAATCATGTCAGAACAGACCCCAACCCCGCAAGAAATTGTACACGCCTGGAAAGATGAGGAATTCCGCAACAGTTTGTCCCCCGAACAACTCGCTGCTTTGCCGGCGTCTCCCGACAACATAGCCGAATTGTCGGATGAAGAGTTGGAGGAGGTTGCCGGCGGAGCCTGGACCTGCGTCGGCACTTGTGGCAATACTAAAATTAACGCTCAGTAAACTGTGTCAGGGTTGCTCTCAGGCCAAGTTGTAAGAGTGAATTCAATTTGACTGGAGAGCAACCCTCTTTTGTTTGGGCATCACAATCAAATCTCTCTTGTTTGGCGCGGTCTTGTGACCGCGCCAGTGTGTTAGTAGCAACTGCATCTGGGACAAAGGATGTCTCATGCAAACTGACGAACCTCTTTTGTACTCTGGGATGTATTGCCCAAGCCGGGAAAGACAGAGGAGTTTGCCTCACTTGAGTTTGCTATGTTGAATGCAAAATTTGACACCCCTTTATGGTCACAGGCAGCGACGCTGTTTGAACGGACAGGCTCTCCTTGTCGGGCAAGGGGAACTTGTCAGGCCAGCAATAAGTTGTCCAGGGAACAAGCGCCTGCTGAACGTCATCTGAAACGCCTGGGTCATTGGAAAGGTCAGCGGCCTTTTGACCAGGATGGATATTTTACGCAGAGACTAGCGGAGAACCATTTAACGGAAGAGGGGCTGCTCTCTTTGTTAGCTGAGCCGGTGGAGGCCTTGCAAGAGCGCCTGTCTAAACAAGAGTGGGTCGAGGAGTTGTTGGCGGCGTTTTCAACAAACCTTGATGCCGATGCCGGATTGTCAGAGGCTTTGCAGGAGAAGGTGGATACAACCTTTCTCGCGTTGATCAAACCGTTGATCCATCAGATGCAAGGCGCCATTCGGGAAGTCGTCAATGAGCTTGTTGTGCAGAACGGCCGTTCCCCCATCCCGATTGATTTAACCACTATTGAAGACAGCTTGTTTAGCCCCTTGCTGGATGAATTAACAGAGATATTGATGCCGGTCATGATTTTGGAGCTTCATGCGGCGGGTATGCTGGGGCTTCTACAAGGAGAAACGCCGGAGGCTCGTTTTCAAAGTTTCATCAGCCGTCTGCATCAACCAGAACTGGCGCTGTCACTCTTACAAGAATATCCGGTCCTGGCTCGTTTGCTGGTCACCTTTTTGCAAAACTGGGGCCAGGCAATGCGCTTATTCCTGCACCGTTTGTGCGGTGATTGGGAAGATATTTGCCACACCTTTGCGGCGATAGATCCCTATGATTGTGTGACCCATATCAATGCCAATGCAGGCGATCGGCACGTTGGTGGCGACAGAGTCATGATCGTCACCTTTCGCTCTGGCGGAAAGTTGGTCTATAAGCCCAAACCCCTAGACGTTGATGCACATTTTCAAGCCCTGCTTTGCTGGATCAATGCGCGTGGCTTCACCCCGCCTTTGGCGACATTGCAGCTGCTCAACTGTGGCAGCCATGGTTGGGTCGAGTTCGTGTCCGCGCAGGCTTGTGCGACAGAGGCGGAAGTTAAGCGTTTCTTCACCAGGCAAGGAGGCTATCTGGTGTTGTTGACCGTTCTGAAAGGAGTTGATTTTCATTATGAAAATGTGATCGCCGCCGGTGAACATCCCATGCTGATTGACCTGGAGACATTGTTTCATCCTACATATATGGCCGCACATGGTGCAATCGCCACGGCTTACAAGCAAATCAATGACTCTGTGGTCAACACGTTGTTGCTGCCCAATATCAGGTTAATCAGCCTCGGTTTAGATATAGGCGGTATGGGAGATGCTGCCAGAGAAAGTACTCGAACCGCTTTGGTATTGGAAAATGTAGGAACAGACAAAATGCAGTACGCCCACAAACCGATTTCTGGAGGGGAGGCAAATCACCAGCCCCATCTGCAAGGGCATGCGATAAACAGCGTGGCGTATATAGATGACATACTGGCCGGATTTCGCGCCATGTATTGGTTATTGCACGATCATCGTGACGAGCTTTTACATCACGGCAGTCCCTTATACCAATTTGCGGCTGATCAAACGCGCATTGTACTCAGAAACACCATGACCTATGCCTTGCTATTACGGCAATGTTTGCAACCACAAGAGCTGCGTGATGGCTTGAACTACGAAAAAACGTGCGATAGATTGTGGCTTGAAGTGCCCGATCAGCCGCACCTAAAACAGTTAATTCCCTTTGAACGCAGCGATTTGTGGCAGATGGATGTCCCCTTTTTTACAACTCAACCCGGTTCAAAGAACGTATGGAGCAGCGCGGGTGACTGCATCCCCAGTTACCTGCAAGAGTCCGGGCTGGAATTGGCCGAAAAACGGTTGCGAGACTTGTGTGCGGCCGATTATGAACGACAGATCTGGTTCTTGCGGGCTTCATTTGTCCGAGCAGCGACAGCAAGCGAACTGGCGAGAAACCCTGTGATGGTTGCCTCGACAGGTACGCGCTCCGATTCGCTCGTGTTGGCAAACGTGTTGGGGCAGAGGATTGCAGCTTCAGCCTTCAAGGAAGAAGATCATGCTACCTGGGTTGATCTGTATGCTCAAGAGCACAAGTGGTTTCTGGAGGCTGGGAACACAAGCCTTTATAGTGGTTTGCCGGGCACTGCTTTGTTTTTAGCGCATCTGGGGCGTGTGACGGGCAACGGCCGTTATACCACATTGGCTCAACAAACAATTAACTCTGTGCTGCGCTGGGTGGAAAACCCGACACTGGCTATGAAACGCGCGCTTAAACTGATTGGCGGGTTTGACGGTTGGGGCGGCATCGTCTATGCCCTGACGCATCTCGGCATTCTCTGGCAAGATGAAGACCTTCTCACGCGCGCTGCAAGCTATGTGACGCAAATCCTCCCTCGCATTCAGCGCGATGCTCACCTGGATATTCTCTCTGGCGCGGCCGGCTCAATTGTTTGTTTAACCGGCTTGTATGCCCATCGTCCCTCAGCACAGGTGTTAGATGTGGCGATACAATGCGGCGATTGGTTGCTCGACAAGGCGCAGCATTCAGCGCAAGGCATATACTGGCAAGCGCAGAATCTACAAACCAATTCAAACAAAGTAGGTTTTGCTAATGGGGGGAGTGGGATTGCCTGGGCATTGTTGAAGCTGCACCAATTGAGCGGGAAATCCCGTTTTTACCAGACGGCCGTTGCTGGTATTGCCTATGAACGAACTGTTTTAGCCGCCGAGGGACCCAATTTACCCATTACTTGGTGTGACGGGATAACCGGCGTCGGGATGGCGCGTTTAGCTTCATCCGGCTATATGGATGATCCCCAAATGCGCGAGGAAATCGAAACGGCCGTGCAAAGCGTACTCGCCACAGGATTGGGCGACAACCACTCGCTCTGCCATGGCGCGTTTGGCAACCTGGAGTTCTTGCTCCAGGCTGCACAACAACTGCCAGACAACAACCTCAAAGCCCGCGTGCAGCAGTTAGCCAATGATCTCACGGTATCCATTTGCCAGGAAGGGCTTGTTTGTGGCGCGCCGCTTGGCATCGAAACCATGGGCCTCATGAATGGCCTTGCAGGTATCGGGTACAGTCTATTGAGAGTCGCCAATCCGGCAGATATACCTTCTCTGTTGCTGCTTGAATTGCCCCGGGAGTAAAGCAAATGCGTTATCTATTCTCTGTTCTGGCAAGCGAAGGCTATGTTTACCCGGCTATGGCCGTTGCCTCTGAAATACAAAGCAGAGGCCATGAAGTTGCCTTTGCCACTGGCCCTGCTTTTGCGGCGAGGCTGGAGCAATCGGGGTATTCATATATACCAACGGATGAACAGGACCACATCTTCTCTGTACCACAATGGATGAATCAACAAAGTATTCGCCGGCAAGCAAATTATGTCACCACTGCCGTGTGTGCATTTGAGCCAGATGTCATTGTTGCCTCAGCGTTGGCGATGGGACCACTGGTCATTGCCCGAAAACATCACATCCCGGTTGCGGTATTGGGGTTGGCGACTTATCCTTGGCCAACCATTAACGGGGTCGCGGTCTCGAAATCTGAAAGATGGGAGGCCAAACGGTATGATGACTTTTGGAAGATATATCGTTTGGCTCATGTTTACTTAACAGGCAAGCCGCCCCCATTGGAGCAAAGCACCCATTCCCAGTCGGGCTTATTGGGGGACCTGTTTCTCTTACGCAGTGTGCCAGAACTGCAACAAAATATCGAAACACTCCCTGAAAAAGTGCATCTGGTTGGCGGCTGCTTGTGGGAATCGCCTATTTCACCAGATAAACCTTTACTGGACTGGATAAACAACGTAACCACGTCTCAGAAACCCATTATCTATGTGCAGCATAACAATCGCTGGTCAAATCCTTTCAGCCAGAATGGGGTGACGATGAATGGCATACCCGATTTTTGGCCCGTTTTCCTAGAGGCGCTAGGGCAGCTGCCTGTTGCGGTGGCCATGTCAACCAATGATCTTGAAATAATACAGAGCAATTTACCAGACAATTTTTTTGTGGGCCAGCATATCCCACACCAGGCCATTCTTCCTTACGCAGACGGCGTGATCACCAATGGGACGACAAGTATTATGCTTAACGCCTTGTCGTATGGGCTGCCCATGGTGATCATTGCTGCGGCAAGCGAAAGTTATGATGTGGCTAAAGTGTGTCAGCAGGCAGAGATTGCCCATTGTATACCGGCCAATGAAGTGACCCCGGCAAATCTTAAAGAGGGCATCCGGGCGATGCTTTATGAGGGCAACCTCAGGCAAAATGCACAGTGTGTGCAGCAAGCGTTGGCGCGCTATAAGGGCGCGGCGCAAGCGGCTACTTTGTTAGAGACCTTGGCGATGAAACGATCCCCTGTATTGCGACAAATGGAACCATTACTGTCGCCGTGAATGACATAGAGTGAAAGTCATAGGTGAAATGTAACTACCCCCATATGGTGTTTGACCTGGATTGAAGCTAGACTCGAAGTGAAATTTTGGCGGGAAGGCATCATGATTGCAGCATATGTTAACGCACCAATTTACCAACACACACCAGCTACCTATGATTGGCAATATGACCGGCTGCCTTTACCCTCAGAACATCATGTGGCGGCCTGGCAGGGGTATCAGGCGGAAGCGGTGCGGGGTACCGCTTGGGAAGCGCTGCGGTCCCGGTTGGTGCAGTTGCAATTTCCCATTCACCAGGGCATCAGCCAAACGGCCGTCTACCACGCCGCGACCAAACAAGGGGTAGATACCACCGGCTGGACCGAAGCGAGCGGCCTGTTGCTTGAACAACCGGACGCCCTCCAGTTACACATTCACCAAAGCATCGCCGGCGACGTGCCAGCGCTCATCACGGCCACCCGCGCCGATTTTTGCGCCCTGGTGCAAGCTCTGACCAAACGCAACGAGCCATCCCCCATCCCCGATTCCATGGGCGCTTGCATGGTCGCCGGATACAACAACTGGGATCGCGTTCGTGCCTATCGCCGCCAATGGCTGACGGCCGATCCCCGGCGCACGCCCGAAGATTGGCCGCACGCCTTCCAGGAACTCATCCCCCAAAAGCATCTTTATCAGGATCGTTTCATCATCCTTGGCCAGGGGCCTTACAGCAACGTGGCCGCTGCTTCGCTAGGGTTGGATGCAGACGAATGGCGCTCCCTTTCCTTGACTATACGGCTTGAGCATGAGTGTGCGCACTACTTCACCAAACGAGTTTTTGGCGTTATTCGCCAACACCTGCACGACGAGTTGTTGGCCGACTATGCGGGCATCGTCGCCGCCATCGGGCATTACCGGGCCGATTGGGCGCTGCGTTTTATGGGTTTGGAAGAATACCCAGCTTACCGTGCAGGGGGGCGGCTGGAAAATTACCTGGATTCATCGCTGCGGCCGGAACCGGCATTTTCCCAGATCATGAATACGTTTGTCACGGCCGTCTACAATCTGGAACGATTCGACCGCGCGTTAACGGGACGGGATCGGGACATGGTCGGCCGGGGCGCTTTACTCTGCGCGCTGGCCGGCATGAACCTGGCCGATCTGGCCGCCGCCGCCGATGAACGCCTGGCGGAGAATGTATGCGCCTGGAAAGAAGCCATCTTGTCGGCAGCCAGACGCATAGAGGCGATGAACAACGAGACGCCGCTGCCCCAGGTTGTGATGTGAGGAGAACCCCATGACTTCTTCGATTTTTCGCAAAGTTTCCCTTGACCGTCTTTCATCCCCGGAGCAGCTTGATCTGCTCATGCAAGTGACCAGCCCCCGTAGCTGGCTCGCCTTTCTGGCGCTGGCGCTGCTGGTGGCGACGGCCGTTTATTGGGCTATCTTCGGCCAAATCTCCTTGCAACAAACGGCGACGGCCGCCTTGATCCCCACAGGAGGCATCAAAAATGTCATTGTGGCTGAAAACGGGCAGCTTTTTGCCTGGCACGTCACCGCCGGGGAAAGCGTCGCCGAAAACCAGATCGTGGCCGAGATTCTGCCCCTGGGGAAAAACGCGCCTGTGCCGGTACGCAGTTTGCACAACGGCCGTATCTTGCAGCTTAACACAGTCGTAGGCCAACTACTGCGCAGCGGCGATTCCCTGGCCAGCCTGCAATCCGCCGGGGCAGATGAGAACCTGGAAGCCGTCTTTTACCTGTCACCGGCCGCCGCCCGCCAACTCCGGGTCGGTATGCCGGTGACGGTCGAGCCTGTCACCACCACCAATGTTGACGCTTTGTTCGGTGTGGTAACGGCCGTTAGCCAATACCCCGTCTCCACGCAGCAAATAACCCACTTGCTGGGCAGCGAGGCGCTTGCCCGCAACCTGGCGCTGCCGGACAACCCGATTGAGGTGCGTGTGTTACTCGAGACGGATACGGCCGTTGCCCAACTATCACCCGGACTCATCGGCACATTGGCTTCCGCCACCATCCAGGTCGGCGCGCAGCGCCCCATTGAATTGGTGCTGCCCCTTCGTTAGCCCCGGCTTGATATAGATCGTGCGCAAGCGAACAAGCCCAAAGGTAAGTGATTCCATGACCGAAAACCGGATCGAGAGAGCAAAAAAGGCGTGGCCAGAACTGAAAAACTACCTGCTTGGGCGGCATCGCGCCAAAACGCCCACAGTGTTGCAGATGGAAATGGTCGAATGTGGCGCAGCCGCTTTGGGCAGCATCCTCGCCTATCATGGCAGCCACATCCCCCTGGAAGAGCTGCGCGCGGCTTGCGGCGTGAACCGAGATGGCAGCAAAGCCAGCAACATGGTCAAAGCGGCGCGCACTTATGGCCTGACAGCCAAAGGGTATCGGCAAGAGCCGGCCGATTTGCGTAATGTGCCCTTGCCCGCCATCATCCATTGGAACTTCAACCATTTTGTCGTCCTCGAAGGCTTTTACAAGGATAAGGTTTACCTGAACGATCCGGCGACCGGCCCGCGCACGGTGTCGGCCCAGGAGCTGGACGAAGCGTTTACCGGCGTGGTCCTGACCTTTAGCAGAGGCGAGAATTTCCAACCGCAGGGCAAAAAGCCCAGCCTGACGGCCGCTTTGCTGCCTCGGTTAGCCGGTGTGGAAACGGCCTTGACCTTCATTGTGCTGATTAGTCTGGTTCTGGTCATCCCTGGCCTGATGATCCCCGCCTTCTCCCAGGTTTTTGTGGATTATTACCTGGTGGGCGGCCGCACGGAATGGATGGTTCCTTTGTTGGGCGGAATGGCGTTAACGGCCGTGTTGCGTTCCGTCCTCACCTGGATGCAGCAGCGTTATTTACTGCGCCTGGAAACACGGCTGGCTTTATCCAATGCCAGCCGTCTCACCTGGCACATCTTGCGCCTGCCCATTGAATTCTTCAGCCAGCGCGGCGCAGGTGACATCAGCGCCCGTATCGAACAAAACGACCGCGTCGCCGAACTCCTCTCCGGCGAATTGGCGACCACCCTGCTCAACGTTGTGTTGATCTTCTTCTATGCCATCCTCATGTTCCATTACAGCGTCACACTGACTCTCATCGGCATTGGGATGGCCGCCCTCAACTTCCTGGCGCTGAGGCTGGTGGCGCGCCATCGCAAAGATGTCAACCAACGCCTGGTTCAGGAACATGGCAAGTTGCTCTCCACCACCTTCAACAGTCTGTCCCAAATCGAGACGATCAAATCAACCGGGCGCGAGGCAGATTCTTTCACCACCTGGTCTGGGTATCAAGCCAAAGTTTTCAACGCCAACCAGGAGCTAGGGGCCACCACCCAAATCATCAACGTTGTCCCCTTCTTGCTCACCCAGATCACTACTGTTGTGATTCTCATCGTTGGCGCGTCGCTGATCCTTAATGGGCAAATGAGCATCGGCATCCTGATCGCCTTTCAAACGTTGATGTCCAGCTTTTTGACGCCCGTCAACCAGGTCGTGCAGTTGGGCACGCAGTTGCAAGAAGTAGATGGCATTGTCCGCCGCCTGAGCGATGTGACCAATTACGAGCCAGACCCGCGCGTAGATTTGGCGGATAGCGCTTTGTTGGAAGATGCCGACCACCCTCTGCAAAAATTGATAGGGCAGATCGAAATCCGTAACCTGACATTTGGCTACAGCCGGCTGGCCGCCCCCTTAATTCAGAATTTCAACCTCTCTTTGCAGCCAGGGATGCGCGTGGCCCTGGTTGGCGGCAGTGGCAGTGGCAAATCTACCATTGCTCGCGTGGTGGCTGGCCTGTACCGCCCCTGGGATGGACAAATTCTCTTTGACGGCCGTGAACGCGAAGAATTTCCGCGTGTCGTGATCAGCCACTCGCTGCGCATTGTCGATCAGGACATCTTCCTCTTTGAAGGGACCATCCGCGACAATCTCACCATGTGGGATCGGCAAATACCGGAGGAGACGATCATCCGCGCCACCAAAGATGCCCATATCCATGATGAAATCACCAGCCAGGCCGCCGGGTACGATCACATTGTCGAAGAAGAAGGACGCAACTTTAGTGGCGGGCAGCGGCAGCGCCTAGAAATCGCGCGGGCGCTGACCAGCGATCCATCCATCTTGATTCTCGATGAAGCCACCAGCGCCCTCGATCCCATCACCGAGAAACTGATTGATGGCAACCTGCGTCGTCGCGGCTGCACTTGCCTGATTGTCGCCCATCGTCTGAGTACCATCCGCGACTGTGACGAGATTATTGTCTTGAACAACGGCCAGGTAGTCGAACGCGGCACACACGAAGAACTGTGGCGTCGTGGCGGGGAATATGCCCGCCTCATTAAAGCCGAAACGCCCGAATCAGAGCGGCTGCTTGACTCAATATTGGAGAAGTTGTACGTATGAAAACGCGACAATTACCAGAGGGGGGTCAACCAGACGACCCGATAGTAGAACAATCAGAAGAGATGCCCGTGGAAGAGTTGTTCCTGCTGCATTTGCGCTATAAGGAAGCACAAATGATCGAAAGCGGCAGCAACAAGCCAATCCTCTTGGACGATCCTGCGCATTGTTGGGTTGTGTATACCGGGTGGGCCGACATGTTTGCCGTCTCATTGGAAAATGGCGGTGCAGCTGGGAGCAGAACGCATCTGTTTCGTGTGCAGGCGGGTCAGGCCATCTTCGGCATGGATTTGCGCGTGGAACAGCGCCAGGTCGGGCTGCTGTTGGTGGGAGGCAAACAGACCCGGCTGCTGCGCCTCTCGACCGAGCGGCTGTATCGCCTGTCTCAAGATCATGATTTCCGGCAGCCGGTGACTACGCTGCTCGATAACTGGGTACGACAACTCTCGGCCTGCCTTTTGGACAGCCTGCCGCCCAAAGATTGCCATCGCCTGGAGGCGGGTCCGGCAATTTACATCGAAGAGGCCAGCAATGTCTGTGCGCGGCGCGGCGTGTTGTGGGTGCGGCACGATTATGGACATTCCCGATTTATTGGCGCGAATCAACTGCCGCTGCTCAATGGCAAAGTACGCTGGCCTATTTCGGAACGCGCCTGGATTCAAACGGCCGAAAACAGCCAGATCGATCTCGTTGACACCCACACATTCCTGGCGCAAACCGTTCCCTGGCCGCATCTGGCGGATTTTCACCGTCACATGTTGCAAAATATCGCCCAATGGCTGGAACACACCCGGCAGCAGGAGCTAGATCGCCTGCGCAGCAAACAGGTGTCCGATCAATCCATCATCAACGAGGCGTTGACCCGTCTGGCTGGCCCTTTTATGTCGCCGACTGCGCCGTTAACGGCCGTGACCACTGAAGACAACCCCCTGCTGCAAGCCTGCCAGATGATTGGGCAGCGGTTGGGCATGAAGATCATTGCGCCTCCGAAAAAAGCGCAGCAAAACAAGACCCTTTCCCTGGCGGATATCGTCCGCGCTTCGCGTGTGCAGACGCGCCAGGTGGTTTTGAAGGGCGCTTGGTGGCAGCAAGATAATGGCCCATTGCTGGGGTTCTGGGAAGAAACAGGGCAGCCCATTGTCCTCATGCCCCACAAACAGGGCTACCAACTGCATGATCCCGGTGCGCGGCAGCAACAAACGATAACCGCCGAAGTCGCCGAAACCATGCGGCCGTTTGCCTACATGTTTTACCGCTCCCTACCCAACAAACCGGTGGGCGCCTGGGAACTGATCAAGTTTGGCCTGGCGGGAGACACAATGGATCTGCGCCTTATTCTGTTTGCAGGTGTAAGCGTGGGCGTATTGGGTATGCTCATCCCCATCACCACCGCCATCATTTTCGACCAGATCATCCCCCAGGCCGGCCGTTTGCAGCTCTTCCAGCTTGGCTTCTCGTTAATCATCATCGTCTTGGCTATGGCCTTGTTTCAGGTCGTGCAAAATCTGGCCCTGCTCCGGCTGCAAGAGCGCATGGGCGCTGATTTAGAAGCGGCTATCTGGCAGCGGGTTCTCAGCCTGCCCGTCTCCTTTTTCCGCGGCTATACGTCTGGCGATTTGGGCAACCGTGTTTTAGGCATTCGCCGCATCCAACAAATTCTCTCCGGCACGGTGATGAGCGCCATGTTGGCCGGTATTTTCTCGGTGTTCAGTTTCTTCTTGCTCTTTTATTACCACAGCCGCCTGGCCTGGACGGCAACCGGGTTGATGGCGATTTCGGTCGCGGTGATGGTTTGGGCCGGGTATCGCCAGATGGGGTATTACCGTCAGCTGGTTCACCGGCAGGGCAAACTGTCGGGCATTCTCTTGCAGGCGATTGAAGGGATCGCCAAGTTTCGCGCCGCTGCCGCCGAGGGGCGCGTTTTTGCCACCTGGGCGGCAGAATTCAGCCAGGCCCGGCAGCTTAGTTACCAGGCGCGTGACGTTTCTAATAATTTGAACGTGTTTAACGCCGGTTATCAAGTCGTCACGGCCATGGCGATCTTTGCCGTCGTTATTTTGTCCGGGCGAGAAGAGTTAACCATCGGTCAATTCCTGGCGTTCAACACGGCGTTTATTCAATTTATGACGGCCGTCCTCACTCTAAGTGGCGCCTTTTTGACCATCCTCAACATCATTCCCATGTACGAACGCGCGCGCCCGGTGTTGCAAGCCATGCCAGAAGTTGACGCCCTCAAAGAGCATCCAGGCGAATTGGTCGGCAGCATTGAAGTGTCCCACGTCTCTTTCCGTTACAGCCAAGATGGCCCGATGATCCTCAAGGATGTGTCGTTGGAGATCAAATCGGGCGAATTTGTGGCGTTGGTCGGCGCTTCTGGTTCGGGCAAGTCTACTCTATTTCGTCTGCTGCTGGGCTTTGAGCAGCCCTTGTCTGGCAGCATCTATTACGACGGCCGTGACCTGAACAATCTGGATGTCCGCGAAGTACGGCGGCAAATGGGGGTTATCTTGCAAAATGGCAAATTGATGGCCGGTGATCTTTTCACAAACATTGTCGGCTCCTTGCCATTGACTGTGGAAGACGCCTGGCGCGCGGCCGTCATGGCCGGGTTGACTGAAGATATTCAGAAAATGCCGATGGGCTTGCACACCATCATCGGCAATGGCGGTGGCACGTTGTCTGGCGGGCAGCGGCAGCGTCTGCTCATCGCCCGCGCTATAGTCAACCGGCCGCGCATCTTGTTCTTTGATGAGGCGACCAGCGCCCTGGACAACCACACCCAGGCTGTGGTCAGCCGCAGTCTGGAAGACCTGCAAGCGACGCGGGTGGTCATCGCCCACCGACTTAGCACCATCAAGGGGGCGGACAAGATTTTTGTGTTGCAAAACGGCCGTATTGTCCAACAAGGAACCTACGTCGAACTGATGAATGTGGAAGGACTATTTGCCGATCTGGCAAAACGGCAAATGGTTTAATGTACCTGCCATTTCAGCACTGCCCAGATTTGTTCAAGGGAGACTTCATGAGTGGTCTAACCCACCACCACCAATGAAAACCCTGTGAGCGCAAGCGTCTCGCCTGCCGGGGCGGACAGGACGTCCGCGCTCCCATTTTCACAAGAGGCGCGAGTCTGCGCAGCGAAGGATAGAAATTAGTAACCCAGGTTTTGTTAACCTGGGCTACATTTACGAAGGAGTGTGAGATGGACGAACATGTGCAAAAGCAACTGGCTCTCATTCGCAAAAAATTCTTAACCCCTGTTATCGGGGCCATGTTATATGCTTCTCTAGTCTGGCTCACCACGATCTTCCCCCTGGCAACCGCTGGAGATGTCAATATTCGCCCTGGTATTGTTGTGCCTATTTTCTTTGGCTTTGCTTTCGGGCCGAAGGTCGGGTTTTTCACCGGCATGGTCGGTAACTTCCTGGGAGACCTGTTTTCTGGCGTCGTCTCCTTTCCGTTACCTGAGGTTTTCGATAATCCCTGGATCAATTTCGCCGCCGGAACCTACCTGCCCTGGCAGCTAGGAAACGGGCTGATGGGCATGGTCCCCGGCTTTGCCCGGCGACGGATAGTCCGCTTCAATACCTTAAAGGATTATGGAACTGCGCTGCTCATTGCTATCGTTGGCATTGTTGTCGGCATGGGGGTCGCGTCAATCTTGACCGTTGCCGTGGGCATTGCCGATGCGTATTTTGTCTTTACCCAATACTTCATCCCGGCCGTGTGGAGCAACATCTACAACGTCATCCTCTTGCTGCCTGTTCTGCTCTACAATTTTGAATATTTGGACTTCACCGCCTTCAAAGCGCTGCGCTCCAAATTCATCCGACGACTGCTGTTTGTTATTCTGGGTGCGGCCGGCTTGCCAATTATTTTGCTTGGCCTCTTTTTGCTCCAGCCTGATGCAATCAGCGGGAATAATGATCAAGGGCTAATCCTGTTTAAACTGCTTTTTACCATTATTCTGACGATGCTTTTTGTTATCGTCAATGCTAGCATGGTGGCTCAACGTTTGTCTGGCGCCATTGTCAACCTCAGCGATGCAGCCCAACTCATGGAGACCGATCAATTGTCCGCCTACCACATTCGCGCGCTCAAAGAAACACCCGGCAATGATGAAATCAGCCAGCTGTGCCGCATCTTCGGGCAAATGGCGCAAGAAACGAGTATGCGCCAGGAAAATATGAAACGACAAATCCGGCAGTTGCACATCAAAATTGATAAAAACAAAACGGCTAATGAAGTTGCCAGCATTGTGGAGACAGACTATTTTCAACAGTTAGAAAGAAAGGTGGATGAATTGCGCGTAAGCATAAGGCTTTAACCGATAGTTGACAGGATCGGGGGTTTAGATCCCAGGGGTTCTCCCACAATTTGGGTGTTTTTGCATATCCAACCCAATAGGTATATTCCAAAATTCCTTCTCGAGTAAAAATGATCGAAAACAACCAAATTAATGGGCCATATCTACTTTAGTCTACTCGACTGAGGTACGCTGGAATATGCCTTTTGGGTGGGATATGCAAAACACCCAAGGAGCTAAAGAAGTGGGGTAGGTGGGGTGCAATCAGGTAGGCAATCACCCTTTTGGTGACACCGCAGGAGGTATATAACCTGGTTAGATTTTTCCGAGCGCTTCTTTACAAGGCTAGTTTTCCTTCTTATACTTGACCGCAAGTATCGGTTACTTAAACAGACGTGGTGTACTGGTTTCTGCTGACACTAAGAAGAGGAGCAGTCAGTATGAGCGATCAGCCTCGCGGCCTTGGTAGCCTGATTTTCCAGCCCCAATATATTCCCAGCAGCACATGGCTCGCCCGACATGCTGCCCCCTACTTCAGGCCCATCATCTTTGTGCTTGTGACGCTTATTGTCGCGGAAACGGCCTTCAAGCATCGGCATGCGCCTATTATCGTTCCCCGCACACTGGTTGGCAGTCTGGCTGTGTACAGTGCTGTCTTTATCTGGCGCATGCGTATGAAGAAATCAGTCGAACACCGTTTTTACCATCCGCATGTCCAGTTCTTTCGAGGGCAGATTTCGCTTCTGGGTGTCACTCTGATCATCTTTGTGTTGGCAACTTTCGGGGTTTACGATCATATGCTCTGGCTTCTGTATGCATTGGCGACGCTTTTGATTAGCGAACACAATCAGACAACGACGGTCATTCTCACTCTGGTAGAAGTCGCCTTTCTGTACTTTTTTGCTACCTATCTCGGATGGGGACTCTATACGGGCGAGTGGCTGCGCGGTCTTGCGTTTTGGGAGACGAACAATAGTTTAGGAGAGCATATATTAGGTATCTGGTTGGTGACGATTGTTTTCCACTATCTGGTGCGCAACATTCATGGTCGAAACCGAGCCTATGACCAACAGCAAAATTGGTTGAATCTGGCAACAGAAAAATGGGCTTCGGTCGGCGATCCACAGGAAAAACGGCGTGCTTTTATCAAACAAATCGAGGAGCTGACCAAAGGAAAGGCGGAGCTATGGTTGCCCCGTTTACGAGACGGTGTATTGCGTAACGAAGAGGGAGAGATCGCTGATCCGCGCATTCCTGAAGCTGCGTCACAGGCACAGCCGGTTATCTGGCTTAGGTCGCAAATGTTAGTTGGGAAAACAATCGGGTCATGTCTGGTAAGAGAGGGATCGCCAGTAAACGAGTGGGCATCGGCTCAGGTTATTATCCCAATACGACGGTCTGAGAAACCACATGAACTGTTAGGTGTACTGACCATTTCGTGTGAGCAAGAGCAGGTCTCCGAGTACAAATTGAGGACGGCCTGTGATGAACTGATGAAGATGCTCGGTCATATACGTTTGCTGCTCATTAACAGCCGGCAACATGAACAGCAGCAACTTCTCTGGACGTTGTCTATCAAATTACACCACAAATTGAATGTCACGGAGGTAGCCAAACAAGTGGCAGACGATGTTGTACAGGAGTTCGGGTTTGATTTTGCGGCCGTATCATTGGTTGACGATGCTGAAAACCTTATACGTTGTGTCGCAGATCGCAATACTATGTGGGGTAGGAATTCGATCTATCCGCTTTCGCCTCAGTCAGGTTCCAAAGAAAACATTCAATCCAGGACGGTTCGAGAGGGCATCAGCCGATTCAACGACGGAAAGTACAGCCAGTATTTGGATGGCAAAACGTGGCATCAACAGCAGCTTTGGCGTTATGTGCGGGTCTGGGTTCCGATTCCGGATCCGGCGCTCACATCTCCTTATCCGGCGTTAGGCACAATTGAAGGGGGCTTTGAGCGGAGCCATCAGGAAACGATACCGCAGGACCTGATTCATCTTTTAGAGCAATACGCCTGTCATGTTGGTCTGGCGCTGGCAAACGCTGAAGCGCATCAACGCACGCAAGAGTTAGCTGAAGAATTGAAGACCTTGCAGTCGTTAAGTCAAAAGATGCAGCATGCTGCGGCGTATTACGAACCCTATCAGATGATCACCCTCATTGGGAAATCGGCCGAAAAATTGCTCAAGGCGGATATTGTGATGCTTTATACCTTAAATGAGGATACCCATGAACTCGATCTGGCTTACCAAACGGCGGATGCCATTCGTGGGTATGGGCAGATTCTCATCAGTATGTACACGCGCGTGATGCATCAGCTCTATACAGACCGTACCAGCTATTTCTCCAGTAACGCTCGGCAGGATCCTTTGCTTGTCAACTTGAAAGACGGCCGTCTTGAAAGTGGTGTGCGTACTTTCACCCAGCGACAGAATATTAAATCCTTTGCTGGAGTCCCCCTTATCGGCAAACGGGAAGATGTTGTTGGTTTCTTGTGCATCAACTACCGCCGCCGCCGTGAATTCCATCACGAATTTCAGGAGATTATCAAGCTATTTGCTGCTCAAGCAACGGTTGCCCTGGAGGAGAGCTACAGCCATCGGCTGTCGCGTCGCATAGCTATTGCCAGGGAACGAAGTCACTTGAAAGCAGAACTTCACCACTCCCTGTCACAGAATTTGTTTGGCCTGACACAGTATGTGAATACAGCCTGTAGATATGCTGAAGCAGGCCAGACAGATATGTTGCTTGTGAACCTGGGCAAACTGAAGGCGACGGCCGATCAAAGCCAGGAATCATTGCATGACATGCTAAATGCACTTGAAGAAGCGCCGGATGGTCAGATCAGTTTTATCCACGAGTTGGGTGATTACATCGCGCGGATGGATCTGCTGCATCCACACGTTGATATTTGTTTTGAATATACGTCGGGTGAAATGGTACCGAGTCAGGTGCAGTTTTGCCTAATGCGGATTGTGCATGAAGCGCTGAACAATGCTTTGCGTCATAGTCAATGTCGGATGGTTCAAATTGTTTATCGAGTGGACGCGGCTAACGGTGTGGAACTTATCATCCGGGACGACGGAATCGGTTTTAACGTCATTAAAGCCAGACAAAACGGCCGTTATGGGTTAGGCACAATGGAGTATTACGCGCAACAGGTTAACAGCTCTCTAACTGTAAATTCTCATGAGGGCGAAGGAACGCGAATTCAAATCTCGGTTTTGCCGCCACCTGCAGGAGTCTGACGATGAAGACAGATATGGTAAGACAGATACGCAGCAGAGAGTCACAAGGGTGGCCTATTGTTGTCGTCATTGTGGATGATCATCCCATTGCGGCCGATGGGCTTAAAAGCTACCTGGAAACAACATCAGATATTCGTGTCGCCGCCATTTGCCACACCGCGGTTGATGCCCTAGAGGTTGTGGCGGCAATACAACCAGATGTCGTTCTTTTGGACGTACGGCTGGATGGGTCTCGCATAAATGGGCTGGAAGTTGCGCAGCAGCTGCGGCGGAAGTTTACCCACCAGCAATTGAAGATCTTATTGGTATCTGCTTATTGTTCGGCGCAGTATGTTTTTGACGCAGTAGCAGCGGATGTAGACGGCTACATTCTTAAGTCATCAAAAGACGCCGAGATTATCGAAGCGGTATATGCGGTGATGCAGGGAATTGGCGTTTGGGACAGGAATGTGAAGAAAGTCTTGAATGGCTATAACTCGATCCATGACATAGAGCATGATGCACATGTGCGCGATGCTCTGAATAGCTATCACAGCCTGACGCCACGAGAGAAAGAGGTTTTGGCACTCATCGCGGCTAATTACCAGAATGACGCGATTGCGGCTAATTTGTATATTGTGTCTGGCACTGTTAAGCAGCACGTGAATAGTATTCTGCGCAAACTGGCGCTAAAAGATAGGCGACAGCTGCAGGTATGGTACCGTCTGAACAGAGATAAACTGATAGGATAACAACCTACAAACATCTGCTCAGTGACTTACGGAGAAAAACCCTCCTTCTCCTCCAACTCTCCGTAACCCCCTCCGTGAACCTCCGTGTAACTTCTGGAAAGTGGTAAAGATCAATAATGGCTATTTTGAAACATGCCGGCTTTTGCAACCCTCCAGTCTGTCCACCTTAACCTGGTTAGTCATGCGGTTATAGATTTTTCTTAGCCACTCGCATAACCAGGCCTAATAGATTTTCACTCCTTCGTAATTCATACTGAATAGCAACAAAACGACTCGGCGCAAAGTACGCAGCACCGCTTTGGGCCATATTCGTCGGGCACTCTCCCTCGAGTTTCCCATAGGAGCGTTCAGTATGGCTACACCACAACCTTCTCAATGGTCGCAAGTTCTCTTGTCTCGCCCCAAACGAAGCTGCCGACGCATCAGCATTGGCTGTTTACTGCTTTTTGTACTGCTGTTTGGTGGCCTGTGCGCTTTGTTTTCTCTGTGGCTCACCCCGGCTGAGGCGAGTTCGCCAGATAATTTTCCACCACGGCCGTTACACGTCTGGCTCCTGATAGACAACAGCAACTCTATGTATGAGATGGGGGGTGTCGGCTCAGACCCCGACCTCCTCCGTCTGGACGCTGCCCGACTTTTTCTGACCTATCTAGGCGTGGATGAGCCGGCCCTGATTCACCAGGCTGGCGTCATTTTCTTCGGCAGCGAAGCGCATGTCGCCGTCCCCCTCAGCCGCCTCACCAACGATGCGCAGCGCGCTGCGCTGCTGACCGAAATTGTCACGCCTACTCGACTTGGCTGGACAGACCATCTGACCGCCTTGCAGTTGGCCCAGGCAGAAATCGAGAGGGCAGAGGGCGATGGCCGTTCAGTCATCGTTTTACTGACAGATGGCAAACCAGAGTTATCCGGCTCCCCGTTGCCAGTGGATGCAGCCGACTACCGGGACGCGCTCCAGGCGCAAAGTGACCAGTTCCGACAGGCTGGCGTACCCCTCTTCCTGATTCTCCTGGCCAATGAGGCTACCGACAACGACCGAACAATCGCCGGTGTGTGGCAACCATTGTGGCAAAGCATGAGTCAGGCGACGCCGCCCGGCCGTTTTTTCACCGCCCGGTCGGCAGCCGATTTGCCCGACATCTATCACCGCATTGTGGTGGCGCTCACCGGGCGGGAGAGCGAGGGGGTCGTGCTGTCCACAACTGTGAGTGACATGGTGGTGGAAACACTCTCCGTCCCCTCTGGCCTGGTACAACTCACCCTGGTTATCAGCAAAAGCGATCCAGCGCAAAAAGTCACCATTGAGACAGCCACCGGCGAGACCCTGACACCGGATTCCCCATTGGTGCGCCGCGCCGGGCAAAGCCAGGAAACGCCCGAAGAGGTCTGGGTAGTTGACCAGCCGGTCGCCGGTAATTGGACGGTGCGCATCGAAGGGGCGGGGCAAGTCACCATTTGGCAGGATTACAAAAGTGGATCGGTGACGGCCGTTCCTGCGACTGCGCTGCCCACCGCGTTGTCTACAACGCCAACGCCGGCCATCTCCCTGGCGCTGCCTACCGCCGGGGAGCCAACGGGCACACCGGCCAGACCGCCAGCGACTACGCTGGCCACACCCAGCCCGACCCCTTCTGTTACCGCAGCGACGACGCAAACGGCCGTCCTGACCAGCCCTGTCCTGACGCCGACGGTCGTTCCTCAGACAGACAGCCCATCAGCGCGGCGTTGGCCCCTCTGGCTGTTGGGTGCGAGCCTGCTGCTGGCTGGTCTGGCTGGCGGCCTGTTTGGGCTGTATCGGATGCGCCAACCGCGCCTCTCCGGCAGCCTGCGCGTCCTGGCCGAGAACGGCCGTTTGCCCAAACTGGTAGAACTGGACACCCGCCGCCAAACGGCCGTGACCATCGGTAAACCTCCGGCTGACATTCCGCTGCCCGGCAGCGTCTGGCAGGCCACTATCCGGCCCGGCCTGAGCGTGAATGGCGCGCCTCAGATGATACTAGAGGGTCCGGGCGAGTTGACCGTCAACGACGTGCCACTGTCCCGGCCAACTCCGCTGTTCGACATGGCCACTATTGACCTGGGCGGCGGGGTGAGAATTCGTTACGAAGACCTGCGCCTGCGCCGGACGGCCCGGCAAAACGGTTGGTCAGCCAGCCAGAAGCGGGCGATTTAACCGAGAGTGACGCAACGTTAAGCAAGAAAGGAGACGAAAAATGGTACTCACAAACAGTTCTTTAGCCCAACAACCCCCAGGCAGCAACGGCCAGCCGCCCACCGCGCTGACCCTCAGCCGTCAGACGCAGTTAGAACAGATGCGTCCGGCGCTCATTATTGGGACGGGCGGCACAGGCCAGATCATCTTGACCTACCTCAAAGTGATTCTGGAAACGCGCTATGGTCCGTTGTGGCGACAGCGCATCCGGCTGCTGGCTTTCGATACAGCCGAGGAACCCTTCTCCGTACCGGGGCCACACGGGTTGGTCATGTTAGAGCCAACATCCGAATTCATTCACATCGGCAACGTCCCGGTGCTGGCAATTAAGCGAAACTTGCGCAGCCAGGAGGCGATTCAGGAGCGGTTGGGCAGCATCATGAACACCCTGGCGCCGGTTGTCCTGCGCAGCGGGGCCAAACAACTGCGCGTCCTGGGTCTGCTGGCCATGTTATGGAATTACACAGCGGTCAGCGAACAGATCAGTCAGGCGCTGTGGTCCCTGGCCGGGCGCGGGCAGACGGACGCGGCGCATGTCTCGCAGCAGCAGGGCATCAACGTCTTTATCTGCGGCAGCCTGGTCGGCGGCACCGGCTCCGGCACGATGCTGGACCTGGCCTACCTGGTTCGTGACTACTTTACCGAGTTGGGGGCGCAGGCGGAATTTTGCCATATCACCGGCATTGGTGTTTTGCATCAGGCGTTTCAGGGCATCACCGGGCCAAACATTGTGGCCAACTGCGGCGCTTTTCTGCGGGAACTCAATCACCTGATGGTCAAAGATGGATTCCGCGCCCGTTATCCGGATGGGCGAACGATTCAAGCGCAGGAGGCGCCATTTGACATTTTTCACGCCATTGATGGGGTAGATGCACGAGGCCAGACCTGGAATGACATCTACGAAGTGGCCGCCATGACAGCCGAGGCCATGTTCCTGCAAATGGGTACCCAGATGGGGCGCAAAGGGGAGAATGCCTTCGATAACCTGGATGAAGCGCTGTCTGGACAAACGGCCGACGGACAGGGCCATTTTCTGGGCAGTTTCGGCAAAGGGGATTTGCTGTTCGACGCCCCGATGGTGGCCGAACTACATACCGATTGGTTTCTCCTGGAGCTGCTGCGAGAAAACTGGCTTCTCGCCGCGCAGAGAGAGCGAGCCGACCAACTGGCAACCGGTCTGCTGGCCGGGTTGAGCGGCGACCAGGTGCGCAGTTATTTGCGTCTGGACCCGGAGACAGGTCAGGAATGGCTGGTTGACTTAACGCCGCCGGCCTGGTTAACACGTAAGGGCGCGGACGAACTTCCGGCCGAAGCGAGCCAATATGTACAAGAGTATGGGCAGGCGCGTATCAAAGAGGTCTGTCTGCCACAAATCAGCCAGCAGGCCGAGCAGCTCATCCAGGCGACCCGGCGGCAGTGGGAGGAATGGCTGGTCGGCAGATTGTTTGCGGTAGAAAACAGCCCGGCGACGCTCGTCGCTGCCTTGACGCAAACGCAGGAGGCTTTGCACAACCTGACGCAGCAGGCGCAAAAGCAAATCGCCGCCGAAGAGCAAACGCTGTCCCGTCTGGCGGAGACTGTCAGCCAATTAGAAACCGCGCTGAATCGGGCGGCGACCGGTTTTCCTCTGGGGCGGGCGAACCGCATCCGGGTGGCGTTGACGCATTACTTTCAGGCGGCGCAAAGCTACCATGAGACGCAGGTGTCCCATCACTTGACGCGAGCGCAGCGTTCAGTCTGGTTTGAGTCCAGTCAGTGGGTTGGGCGGCACATTCAAGCGCTGACTTCCCTGCGCGAGCGGCTGGCGGGCATCAGGGATTATCTGGAAGCGGAGACGCCGCGGCGGCTGCAAAAGCTTTCTGCTGGCGGCATTGCCACCGTCAGTCTGGCCTCGCCTGAATTTGTCACGGCCCTCTACCAGCGCCATCGGCCAGGTTGGGCCGATGTGCCGCATCGCCTGGGCAATGGTCTGACCTGGTTGTCGCTGGACCAGGAAGGGCTGTTGCAGGAGTTGACGGCCCGCCTGTCGCCCTACTTTGAGCCGGTGAAACGCATTGGGGTGGAGCAGGCGATCCGCGAACAGGCAGAGGAAGTATCACCGCGCGCCCGGCGGCAGCAGCTTTTCCAACTGGCGACGCCATCCTGGAACCTGAATCGGGCGCGGTTGGTAGACGGCGGCGCGGGCCTGGCCCGTCTGGAAGTGTTGGGCGTACCCGACGTGGGCGACACCCTGTTTGATGGCGAGCCAATGATGGTTTCTACCCATGATCCCTATCGTCTGACGGCGTTGGTGGTCGTGGCTGGCGCGCCGCCGTCGGCTTTGCAGCAGTATGACCTGTACCAGCAAGCGCTGGAGCGGCATCAGAACAAACGGCCGTTATACGTCTTGCCGGATTTCCTGATAAGCAGCGACCAGGGTCGCCTGATGTTCGCCCTGGGGTCTATTTTCGGCCTGATCTACAGCCAGGGGACTTTCTTCTACTACCAACCGGCAGATCCCCTCAGTATCGCGGTGAAGCTGGCCAATGGGTTGGCGAACGCGATCAACGCCTTCATCGAGCGGGAAGAGTTGGTGGCCGAAGTCAACGAGCGGGTGAACGCGCAAATTGCCGGACTGGGGCTGCGCGAGGCGATTCATGTCTTATCTGGTTACTACAGCAGCGTCTCTCCCGGCCCAACCTCCTTGGATGAGCCGCTGCGGGAACTCAAGCGGCTGGTACGAGACTATACCGACAGCCTGCGCAGTATTGATGCGTTCAGCGCCGGTATTCATGCGCCAGCCCGGCGGATGTAACGGAGATATGAGAAGGGCGGGCAGAGCCGCTCTGCCCTTCTCACTGCTACCCTCTAATTTCTAATTTCCTACGGAGGCAGACATGGTTTCCGACGAGCAAAAGAAAGTCACCCGTACTTTGGTGGTTACCTGGGGGGCATTGGCGGAGATGGCCGGTCAAGGTCTTAGTCAGCTGTTGGTCAATCGCCGCGGCCCGGCGGCGGCTGTCACGGTGGTGCAAGCGCCGCAAGAGGGTGCGCCCGATGACGAACCATTCAATGAGAACCTGGTTGCTGCTCTGAACCATATTTCTCAACCGAACATCAGTAGTTTGCTTGCCGGGCAAGGCTGGTTGTTGGCCCGGCCACGCGACATGCAAATCTTTCTGGTGGCCGATGTCGCGGCCAAAAGGGCCGGCTACATCCGCGCGTTGAGCCAACATATCGGCGATGCCATCTATCGCCATCTCGGCCTGGAATGCGCCCCGACGCTCATCTGGTTGGCCCCGGACAACAACGACGACGCGGCCAGCTGCCTGGAAGAGAGCGCCGCGCCACCGTTTTTTCAGACCATTCTGGCCCTGAACGTCTTGAACGAAGAGGGGCTGCGCCTGTCCGACCCCGCTGCGCTTGGTCTTGTAGCGGGGGAACTGTTGTGGGGACTGGTTGCCACTCCGCTGCAGGCTTGCGTGCCGGAATGGGTTGCCGCCCACGACACGGCTACGTTGAGCAGCGCCACGCCCATCGCCAGCGTTGGTCTGGCGGTGTGGCAGTGGTCGCCGTCGGAGACGATCCCCCGCTTCATCCGGCGCTGGGTGCAAGAGGTGCTGTCTTTTTGGTTGGCTGCGCCTGAAGAAAGCCTGACAGCGCCTGCTTTGCATGCCTGGTTGCAGGCGCAGCAGCTCGACCGGGAAGGATTAACTGCCCGGTTTACGGCCGGCGAACCGTTTGCCGCGCCATCGTATGCGCGGCTGGCGCGGCATTATCCCTGGCCCTGGCAGATGCGCCAGCACCTCCAATCGCTCAAACAGAGTTACGAGGCTGACGCGGCCAGATTGCAGGAGCAGAAACAGGCGAACAACCAGATTGTGGGGGAGATTATCCGGGCGACGGGCAGGGAATTCGTTGATAGCCTGACTACCTCGCTAGATGGTGAGCCAGTTGGGGGTATGGTTGCGGCCGTAGTTTGGCTGTCGGCGCTGGCTGCACTCTGTGATGACCTGTATGAACAGATGCTGGATGACGCGGCTGCCTATGATGGCCTGGATACCGACCTGGCTGAGGAGCGTGGCGAAGTCGAGGCGGGGATGCGTGCTTGCCTGGAAAGCTGGCCAGGAGGGTATTGGCGTCACTGGCTGGGCGTTGGGCTGCGCGTCTGGCGCTGGCCAACGTTGGCCTGGCGCTATTGGCGCCTGCGGCAGACTGGTTTGCGGTTGGCCGGCTTGCTGGCGCAGCAGTCAGTCCGACAACGGCAAAGGCTGGCGCAAACGGCCGTTAACCAGACATTAGCCGAGTTAGCCCGCCTGGCTCGACAGTGGCAGGGTCAGGTGGCTGAATTGGGCGATATGTTGGCCAGTTGGCAGCGCAGCGAGGCGGACGAATCGTTGACAGAGGGCAGCCCGACTGCGCCAGACGCCCCCATCTATACCGACATACCGCTCAACCGACTGAGGTTCCCCGAAGCTTTATACCTTCACCTCTTCCCCGACGGCCGTCAGGAAGCGACGTGGGCGGCGGAACGGCTCGGCGGGCTGGGGCGGCAAATCGGGCGGCTAGATGAGACGCTTTTCGTTGGACTGCATCGGTTGGCTGAGGGGCGCATGGCTGGCGTCTGGCAGGCAACGGCCGTTACCGTTCTGTCTGCCCACCTGACAACGTCAGCAGATTGGACGGCCTGGTGGCAGAGCGCCTGGCAAGCGGCCACCCCCCTGTGGCGTTATGACGAAAGCCGACTGCCGGAGACGGCCCGTCGCCCACACGATACCTGCTCCTGGTTTATCGGGGCAGGGGCCAGCCGGCTGCCGGAGCATTTGACGGCCGAAGGAGCGGTGGCCGCTGCGGAATTGGAGCAGACGAGTTGGTTGGACTCCGCCGACCGGGAGCGCCTGATCCTCTTCCGTTTGCGCCGGGGGCTGACGGCGCAGGCGATGGCCGCCGGTCAGTAGCAGATGCGCTGGCGCATTTCGGCGCGTCGCCTTAACAATTCATAAGGAGCATGTGAAATGAACGATGATTTTTACGACTTCGAGAACCATGAGAATCTACCGCCACCGGCGCGCGGGCTGGGCAGATGGCTGCCTGGGGCAGGCGGTGGTGGTTGGTTAGACAATGTAAGCCATCTCTGGCAGTGGGATGAGTTGGCCGCGGAAATCGGGCAGGAGAGCCAGGCCCGCGTGGCCATCGTCGGGCTGAAAACCTGTGGCAAGAGTCTGCTGTTCAACCGGCTGCGCGGTTGGGCCATTTCCGATGCGGCGAGCAGTAGGTCAAACGGCGACGAAACAGTCGCTCAGTATCATTTATACAACGAAATGGCATTGGAGTCGCTGGGCCTGTTCGTCCTGGCAGATTTACCGGCGCGACCGGCGGAGAATGGACTGTCAGGTCCCGAGCTGCTGTTGGCGTTGGGTGACCCGGCGTTGGTTGTCTACCTGCTGGATGGCCAGATTGGGGTGCGCCCGGCCGATTTCCGCTGGGTAGCGGCGCTGCGGGCCGGCGGCCGCCCGCTCATTGTCGCCTTGAACAAAGTGGACGTATTGGAGTCGGCCGACGAGTCAGTTGCCCAGGCGGTGCAAAAATTGGGCATGCCGGTCATCGCCATCTCGGCGCAAACAGGCAGCAACGTGGAGGATGGATTGCTGCCGGCCATGTTAGATGCGGCGCCGCGGTTGGCCGTTCCCCTGGGTCGGGAACTGCTGGCGCTGCGGCGGGTGGCGGCGCGGCGGGTCATTCGCCAGTCGGCGATTCTTTCCGGCTTGATGGGCGCGCAGCCGGTGCCGCTGTTGGACATCCCCTTGCAGGCGATGGTTCAGGTCGGCGTCGTGATGCGGGTGGGGGCGGCCTATGGGCAGGCCCCCACCGGTGGGATGAACCGGGAAGTGATGGGCACAGTGATTGGCGTCTTGGGGCTGCGTTACCTGGCGCTGGCGCTGGTAAAGTTCGTGCCAATTGTTGGCTGGGCTGTTAGCGGCGTCTTGTGCGCCCTGATGACCATCATGTTGGGAGAGACAGCCATTCGTTATTACGAAGCGGGCGGCGTGGTGACGATTGGCGACTTTTTTCGTACCCGGCGCGTCCGCTTCGGGACGTGGCGAGCGCAGTGGCAGCAGCAGAGACGAGAAAAAGCCTTCCGACGGCGTTGGCTGCCGGCTAAACCCGCGTCCCTGGGAGAGGACGCAGCCGACGAGCAGATTATCCCGGTCATCGAGTCGGAGGAGTCGGGAGGCGCATCATGAACAGAGCTGCCCGTTTCCCGCCGTTGGTAGCTGATCTGCGCTCACCGTATGGCCCCTGGCAGGCCGCCTTTGAGGTAGACGCGCTGCGCCGCGCCTGGCTGGCTGTGCGCGCTAACAAAGGCGGTGGTGGTTCAGATGGTCAGACGGTGGCCGACTTTGAAGCCGACCTGGAGCGTCATTTGAACGACCTGCACCAGGAGTTGGTGCAGCAGCGTTACCGCCCGCAGCCCGTCAAACAGATTCTTGTACCCAAAGCAGACGACAAATGGCGGCCGTTGACCCTGTGGACGATTAAAGACCGGGTGGCGCAGCGGGCGACGTACAACTACCTGGAGCCGGTGTTTGACCGGCAGTTTTTGCCGTGCAGTTATGGATTTCGTAACGGCCGTTCCACCCGTGATGCGGCTGAGGCGGTGTTGCAGGCCCGGCGCGCCGGGGCGCAATGGGTGCTGGACGCCGACATCACCGATTGTTTTGGACAGATGCGCAACAAATGGGTGTTGAAACAACTGGAGCGTTGGCGTGTGCCGGGTCCGGTGACGGCGCTCATCGGTCATTGGCTGCATACGCGCATTGGCAACGCCTGGCGGCCAGAACAGACGATAGCTGGCACGTCCCAAGGCAGCGTGATTTCGCCCCTGCTGTGCAATATCTACCTGCATCCTTTCGACCAGGCGATGCAGCAGCGGGGAATCACGCTGGTGCGCTATGCCGACGATTTTGTGATTTTGGCCCGGCACAAAGCGGCCATTGCCTGGGCGCAGCAGTGGGCGGCGTTGAATCTGAAGCGGGTTGGCCTGGAAATGAATCCCCATAAGACCCGCGTCACCACGTTTGCCGAAGGTTTTCAGTTTGTTGGCTGGTTTTTTGTACGCGAGGAGATGTTTCAACTGAAATAAGGTTGGAGGTGAACGATGACAACAGTCTATGTGAAAGAACAAGGGGCCAGGGTTGCCCGGCGCGGCGAACGCCTGGTTGTTAAATCTAAGGAAGGTTCCGTCTTGGAAGAGTTTCCCTTAACCCAGGTGGAGCAGGTGGTGGTAATGGGCAGCGTGCAGTTGACGACGCAAATCATGGCTACACTGGTACAGCGGGAGATAGATGTGGTGTTTCTCTCCAGCTACGGTAAGTATCGCTTTCGCGTCGAAGGCGACGGCTCCAAACACGTGGCGCTGCGTCAGCGCCAGTTGCAGGTAATGAGCGAAGGGCGGTTGACGCTGCCGGTGGCCCAGGCCATTGTAGACGCCAAGATTCACAACCAGCGGGTGATTTTGCAGCGGCAGGCCAGCCGGATTACCTCCAGCGGTCAACAAGACCGGGGCGCGACGGTCTGGCCGCGTGACAGAGGGCTGTTCGACAGGGCGTTGACCGGTATGGGGCAGATGCAGCAGTCGGCCAGGCAGGCGAGTGACTTGAATACCTTGCGCGGTTACGAGGGCAAAGCAGCCGCTTACTATTTCGCGGCCGTACGCAGCCTGCTGGACAAATCGTGGGGGTTTGAACGGCGCGAGTATTACCCGCCGCCAGACCCGTTTAACGCCTTGTTAAGTTTTGCTTACAGCTTGCTGCTTAAAGACGTTCGGGCGGCGATCCAGACGGTGGGTCTGGACCTGTATCTGGGCTTTTTCCACGAGGTAAGCCAGGGACGGCCGTCTCTGGCTTTAGATCTCATGGAAGAGTGGCGGCCCCTTATTGCCGACGCGCTGGTCTTGGAAATGGTCAATCGCGGGGCGCTGCTGCCGGATGAATTTGTCCAGACCGGGCAAAAAGAGCGCCTCGTCGAACTGGGGGAAGCGGGGGTGCAGCGAGTGCTGCAAGCTTATGGCAGCCGACTCAGTACCCGGTTGTATCACCCGTTGGCTGGACCGGGCGGCGAAACGACGCTGCAGCAGGCGGTGGTGCTGCAAGCGCGGCGGTTGGCGCGGCTGATAGCCGGACAGGAAACAAGCTATGAGCCGATGCGGGCGAAGTGAGGACGGGGAGATGGGGAGATGGGGAGACGGGGAGAACGTTATGGTTTGCGGGTTTGTCTACGGTGAAGGAGGTGGTGGGTAACGATGAAATGGGTGGTCGTGGTTGGCGAAGGGCTGATAGCTCTGGAACGGATCGTGGCGGTGGGACGGGTGGAGGCAATGCCCATGCGCCGGCTGCTGCGCGCGCTGCCACCGGCTCGTCTGGTCTCGCTGACGGGCGGCAAGAAACGGGAAACGGCCGTTGTCCTGGACAGTGGTCATGTGGTGATAACAGCCGTGCCTCTGGCCGAACTGCACCGGCGGCTGCTTCAGGCACAACAAGGGGATGGTCATTTGGTCTTGAATGGAGGTGATGACGATGAGCGGTCTGAAATTTTCATGGGGTAACTGGCGCTGGCTGAAAGGACGTGGCGTGCTGGTGGCCATCATTCTGATGTCTGCCCTGGTCAGCTTCGAGCTGTTTAACTACGACACCACCCGTTTCGCTTTAATGGATTTGTTTAGCGGCCGTCGTTTTTTGGGAATCGAGTGGGCGGCGATTTTGGCTTTTGCCTTTTGCGGCATAGATTTCGCTGGGCTGGTGCGCATGTTTACGCCAGAACAGACGATGCGGGATGAACCACGTGAAGTGTGGTTATTGATGGGCGCCTGGCTGTTGGGGGCCAGCATGAACGCGGTGATGACCTGGTATGCTGTGGCCCTGGCGATTGCGCCGCGCAGCGTCGGTGCGACGCTCATCACCCCGTCCACCATGCTGCGCTACGCGCCAATATTTGTCGCCCTGTTGGTTTGGCTGACGCGCATTTTGTTAATCGGGTCTATAGCGGTGACGACGGACCGACTGCTGCATCAGGGCGGACGGACCTACACCCGGCCACGTCACCGACCAATGCGCGAGAACGGCCGTCAGCGGCCTATGTCGGCCAACGGTGAGGAAAATTACGCGGAGGACATATTCAATGTCTAATCGGGTGACAATTCACGTGGATGGGGCGGTGTCCGGCACAGAACATGCTGGCGCGGCGGCCATTGCGCGCTCGCAAGAAGGTTACTTCGTCGGCTGGTTAAGCCGTCAACTAGAGCCAATGTCCAACAACGAGGCGGAGTACCATGCGGCATTGTTGGGTCTGACGCTGGCGCATCGCCTGGGGGCCAGAACAGTGGAAATCATCTCCGATTCCGAGGTGGTGGTACGGCAGATGCAAGGGCAGAGCCGCGTGTTGAGCGGGCGGTTGAAAAGGCTGCATCAGGAAACATGCGCTCGTCTGGGTCATTTTGAGGCGGTGTCCTTTCGGCATGTGACGCGGGAGCAAAACCACCTGGCCGATGCCCTGGCCGCCGAAGCGTTGGCCGGTCGGGTGGTGCGTATGCCGCAGGCGGCCCGGCGATTCTTGGGGGTATGAAGCGAGGCCAGGTTATGCGCATAGTAATAAGTTACGACATCAGTGACGATAAACGGCGGCGGCTGATAGCCAAAATTATGGAGGGGCACGGGTATCGGGTGCAGTACAGCGTGTTTGAGTGTGACCTGACGGAAAAGCAGCTGCGCGCCTTGCAGAAACAACTGCGTCGGCTGGTGAAGGCCAAAGAGATGGACAGCATTCGCTTCTATCCCTTGCCGGCTGACGCCGTGGAGAAAATCGAGGTCATGGGCGCTGACTACGCCAGGACGTTGGGGATATTTTCAGTGGTGTAGCGCGCGAGGAGATGAGAAAACAGCCAGAGCAAGAGCGAGAGCTAGAGTTTGGTCAAACCTCTTCCTCCCGCTCTCGCTCCCGCCTGGTGGCTGTGACCACTCATGATGTCTCTCTTCAAACTTCTATTTCCTCAACGCGATCCAGGCGGAGCGTAAGATTGGCTTCGGCGCGATAGCAGTAGACGTAAAGGTAAACCAACGCGCCTGACTCTTCCAGGCGGAGCGGCTGCACTTCGCGCCAGGAAGGCTTGCGCTCGCCAAGCGCCTGGTAACAGAGCTTGAGAGGCGTTTGCTCATAGATAGCTTGCCGGATAACCGCAAGCCATGCCTCCGGGATGGGACGTTCACTGGGGAAAAAAGCATCACGCCCGCGAACCGCCTGCCGCAAGTTGTCCAGGGTTTGTTGGGCCAGGTGTTCCAGATCATGGATGGTTTCCGGCGGCAAGGAGTGAGCGGCATCCTCCAGCAGCGCGTGCGGTGCTGGGTAGGGCAGGGGAAGCAGGTCGCCCAGACCAACGAGAACCCGTAAGCCAAGCCAGTGGTATTCGGCCGATTTATCCTTGTTGCTGCCCGGTTCAGCTGCTTCTGAGGGGTAATAGCGCAGGGGGTAGCCCTGTGCGGCTAGCCATTTCTCCAGTTTTGGCAGCATCTCGCCAGTGACAAGCGCGTGATGGGGCGAGACCTGGGAGATGACCGATTCGCGCAGCCGTTTCTGCCGGATGATGGTTTTAAGCTGCTGATGCTGCGCCGTCGTCAGTAAGCGGACGGTCTGAACCTGGAAAGCGTGGGCGCGGCGCAGCCAAAGGGCGAGCTGTTTTTGCCGCTTTTCTGGCAGCGGCTGGTGGGTAGCGGTCTCCAAAATCCACTGCATCGCCGCCTGCCCATAGCCGCGCTGCGCAGCCGTAGCGATGGTGAGCGGCGTGCAGATGAGAGGTTGGCCGGGTGACCAATCTCCGAACTGACGCAGGTCGAAGTGGAGCCAGAGCGGCAAAGCGTCTGGCAGACGCAATAGCCAGGAATCGTCGTTTGAATCAGGCAGCCAATCCATCGCGCCGGACTCGTCAGGTGCGGGAGCCGCTAGTTGTCGTTCCAAGAGCTGCTGCAGATAGACGGTGAGGTCTTCGGTGATGGTCTCCCCCAGGCCGAGGTGCGCGAGCGTTTCTTGCCAGACCGAGGGATTGCCCAGCGGGACCAGCAGCCGGTGAACCTGTTCGGAAAAGGTGGCGTGCAGCCAATCTGTGACCGGGGGCAAGGGGATGAGGCGTGGTCCGGTGGTTGGGATAAAGCCAGCGCCTTGCAACAGGGCGACGTGGGCGGCCAGGAACGGGTGCTGGCGGATAGAGCGAAGTTTAGGCGCCGGTCGGCCGATCCAATGGGCCATGATGCGCAGGTGGGTGGGAGCGATGAAATGACCCCTGGGCAGCAGTTCTGGGGTATAATAGTGGAGGTAGGCCAGGAGCAGCGTCAGGGTGACCGGCGTGAGAGGCGTCGGCATATTGGCGGAAGGCGCCGATTTTGTTTGTGGGAGAGTTTGAGCTGGCATATGGCCCATCCGTAAAGTCTGTTTTGCTTACTGTAGCATAGAGAAACGGAGCCGCCAAAAGCGAATTGAAGGGTCGAAGAGGCGATTAACGCTCGGAAATGGCGAAAACAGGCGAAAACAGGCGAAAACGCGAGAAAACAGGGTGGTCTGCCGGGCAAAAAAAGATTAATGAAAGATGAGATACGGTCATTTTAGCGGTTACTAACGCAGACCCTCGGAAGACGAAGGTCGGTGGGGCAAGATGAGTGAAACCAGGGTTAATGGAGGCAAACAAATGGACCGATTTGCCCACAAATTCAGCAAATCTGCTATGATAAGGCATGTGGTTTCCTATTGTGGATAACTGCTGTCAGAGTAGATGGCGTTTCCTGAGAGGGGTTGAAACACGGTCCCGGAACCGTCAGAGTAGATGGCGTTTCCTGAGAGGGGTTGAAACATACACGAATGCGACCTATCGACAGGTTTGTCAGAGTAGATGGCGTTTCCTGAGAGGGGTTGAAACTGAATATGCAAACGATACACAGTACAGTTTGAGGACAGTCAGAGTAGATGGCGTTTCCTGAGAGGGGTTGAAACCAGGTTATGCGGTTGTCGGGGTGCTGTCTGTTACGGGTCAGAGTAGATGGCGTTTCCTGAGAGGGGTTGAAACAAAACACGTCATAAGCGGCCGCAGTGAAAACCGGGTCAGAGTAGATGGCGTTTCCTGAGAGGGGTTGAAACATACCATCGCTGGTTACATGTATGCGGAAAGGCGCGTCAGAGTAGATGGCGTTTCCTGAGAGGGGTTGAAACGTACTCCACGCCGTCAATATAAACCCTCAGGCTATCATAGTCAGAGTAGATGGCGTTTCCTGAGAGGGGTTGAAACTTTTTGTGGTAAACGGTTAGTTTATATATCTCGTTCGTCAGAGTAGATGGCGTTTCCTGAGAGGGGTTGAAACCGATCAACTCGGCCCAGTGTTGCATGGTGTGTTGGTAGTCAGAGTAGATGGCGTTTCCTGAGAGGGGTTGAAACAAAATAAAAGAAAAAAGAAACGGTATCTCAAAACAGGTCAGAGTAGATGGCGTTTCCTGAGAGGGGTTGAAACACGTAGAATCCGTGGTCCCGATCAAAAGGGGTTCGGGTCAGAGTAGATGGCGTTTCCTGAGAGGGGTTGAAACTAAGTTTCCTAAGTTCGGGGATGCTTGGATTAGAGAGTCAGAGTAGATGGCGTTTCCTGAGAGGGGTTGAAACGATCACGGGTACAGGGTACAGCGACAAGAGAGAAACGTCAGAGTAGATGGCGTTTCCTGAGAGGGGTTGAAACTCAATCAGTGTGCCGTCCTCGTTAACCAGAACTTCGTCAGAGTAGATGGCGTTTCCTGAGAGGGGTTGAAACAAGATCGGCGTAACGTTAACGTTTTCCATAGCCGCGTCAGAGTAGATGGCGTTTCCTGAGAGGGGTTGAAACAATGGGTTCCTCAGCGACAGGTTCTGGCGTTTCGGGTCAGAGTAGATGGCGTTTCCTGAGAGGGGTTGAAACACAAACAAGCCCCTGGTACAGAATTAGATATTTTAGTCAGAGTAGATGGCGTTTCCTGAGAGGGGTTGAAACATACTGCCACGGTTCAACAGCCTCTTTGGTGCAGTTGTCAGAGTAGATGGCGTTTCCTGAGAGGGGTTGAAACTTAATGCTTGATCTGTCTAATTGGAACAGTGTTAGGTCAGAGTAGATGGCGTTTCCTGAGAGGGGTTGAAACACGTAGCATCATCAACCGTAACCACGAAAGTTTTTTGTCAGAGTAGATGGCGTTTCCTGAGAGGGGTTGAAACTAACTCCTTGGGTTTTTTCGGCCCAATCGAAATCAGTCAGAGTAGATGGCGTTTCCTGAGAGGGGTTGAAACGAGACAAGCTAAAATATGTCCCATCTCATGAAGAACGTCAGAGTAGATGGCGTTTCCTGAGAGGGGTTGAAACAAGCCATTTGTCATTGTCACCACACTGGTGCATGTGTCAGAGTAGATGGCGTTTCCTGAGAGGGGTTGAAACAAAACTTCAACCGTTTGGCCATTCGAATCCTGGACTGTCAGAGTAGATGGCGTTTCCTGAGAGGGGTTGAAACTTGCTACATTTTTTTTGTTGTTCAGATAGGCATTTTGTCAGAGTAGATGGCGTTTCCTGAGAGGGGTTGAAACGAATTCCTGCTCGAATTCTTTGTAGTCCACGAACCAGTCAGAGTAGATGGCGTTTCCTGAGAGGGGTTGAAACCCACATCAAGCGCTGCCAAGACACGGGCATCAACGTGTCAGAGTAGATGGCGTTTCCTGAGAGGGGTTGAAACTTGCCAGGTTTGCTCCTCCTCAGAGGGGCGCGACAGTCAGAGTAGATGGCGTTTCCTGAGAGGGGTTGAAACACAATAGCCAGGAATGCTTGAAAATGCGCCTCGATCGTCAGAGTAGATGGCGTTTCCTGAGAGGGGTTGAAACAATGTACAGGAAGTTTACAGTGGAAATGTCGAATGTCAGAGTAGATGGCGTTTCCTGAGAGGGGTTGAAACAACTCGTGCTGGATGGGTTGGAGATGCCTGCGCGGGTCAGAGTAGATGGCGTTTCCTGAGAGGGGTTGAAACAATTAACGCGGTGAAATAATTCGAGATAGTAAACGGGTCAGAGTAGATGGCGTTTCCTGAGAGGGGTTGAAACACGATTATCATGGTTGCCAATTAAGATAGTGATCTCGTCAGAGTAGATGGCGTTTCCTGAGAGGGGTTGAAACTCACTTGGCGGCGCTCTTCCGTTTTGGAAGGCATAAGTCAGAGTAGATGGCGTTTCCTGAGAGGGGTTGAAACTCGTTGGCGTTGCCGTCGCTGGCGTCGTTGGCGTTGGTCAGAGTAGATGGCGTTTCCTGAGAGGGGTTGAAACGCAGCGGCCAATACCGCGGCCTCCGCGTGCCCGGGTGTCAGAGTAGATGGCGTTTCCTGAGAGGGGTTGAAACTCACCGACCTTCCGGCCGTCAACACGGAAGACCGTGGGTCAGAGTAGATGGCGTTTCCTGAGAGGGGTTGAAACGGAATGCTTTTCTACCAATCCTCGTAAGGCCAGAGAGTCAGAGTAGATGGCGTTTCCTGAGAGGGGTTGAAACATGATCCGGGGTTGTTGTTCTTTGCCATGTACATGGGTCAGAGTAGATGGCGTTTCCTGAGAGGGGTTGAAACCTGGACTTTGGTTCGGGTGAGCGGCTCGCGCTCCAGGTCAGAGTAGATGGCGTTTCCTGAGAGGGGTTGAAACGGGAACCACCGGGGGGACAACCGCAGGGGCGGTGGGTCAGAGTAGATGGCGTTTCCTGAGAGGGGTTGAAACCAATTCCTTGATGCCTTCAGCCAGTTCTTTGCGGGTCAGAGTAGATGGCGTTTCCTGAGAGGGGTTGAAACAATCCGTAAAGGGGTCATTGTTCTCACTTATCCTTTGTCAGAGTAGATGGCGTTTCCTGAGAGGGGTTGAAACTTAACATATTGGTTTCCCTCCCTCTCACCTATTTTGTCAGAGTAGATGGCGTTTCCTGAGAGGGGTTGAAACCAATGGCTGTGATGAAGATGAACTGGGGTATCCCAAGTCAGAGTAGATGGCGTTTCCTGAGAGGGGTTGAAACGTACTGGCTTATTGTCGCGCGTACGCAACAGCCACGTCAGAGTAGATGGCGTTTCCTGAGAGGGGTTGAAACGGGATAGCGGGTTCAGCCGCATTCACCAACCCAGCCGTCAGAGTAGATGGCGTTTCCTGAGAGGGGTTGAAACGAAGGTGTCTGCGCGGCCACCGCGTCAATCTGCGCCGTCAGAGTAGATGGCGTTTCCTGAGAGGGGTTGAAACTTTCTCCCTTGTGCCAGACCAACATGGTGTGGCAAGTCAGAGTAGATGGCGTTTCCTGAGAGGGGTTGAAACACAACCTTGCCGCCATATACGCTATGGAGCCGTTGGTCAGAGTAGATGGCGTTTCCTGAGAGGGGTTGAAACTCACTGGCTTCACTAACTGTGCAATGTTAGTGAAAGTCAGAGTAGATGGCGTTTCCTGAGAGGGGTTGAAACTAATCAATCATTTCAGGTCCGCCTTATGGCAAACTAGTCAGAGTAGATGGCGTTTCCTGAGAGGGGTTGAAACACTACAGCCGTATCGGTGCTGAGCGTCAAGGTCATCGTCAGAGTAGATGGCGTTTCCTGAGAGGGGTTGAAACTATTATACCCATAATGGGTAATAGAACTAATAAAACGTCAGAGTAGATGGCGTTTCCTGAGAGGGGTTGAAACAAACTAACAAAGGTGGTGGGTTTTTTGGGTGACCAAGTCAGAGTAGATGGCGTTTCCTGAGAGGGGTTGAAACGATCTGAAGAGAGATCGGGTACGTACCGGCCGTAAGTCAGAGTAGATGGCGTTTCCTGAGAGGGGTTGAAACACATCGATAGCTTTTACTTCGGCTATCTCTGCCGCCGTCAGAGTAGATGGCGTTTCCTGAGAGGGGTTGAAACATAATTCTCGTTTTCTAATTCTGCTATGTATTGTTCGTCAGAGTAGATGGCGTTTCCTGAGAGGGGTTGAAACGAATTTGATTGTTGCAGTTCTTGTACGTAATCGCACGTCAGAGTAGATGGCGTTTCCTGAGAGGGGTTGAAACATACCATAGAAAGGGGTAGGTTTGTTCGCCGGAGGGTCAGAGTAGATGGCGTTTCCTGAGAGGGGTTGAAACAAAAAATCTCACTCCCGAGATTTTTTTTGCTTGAGAGTCAGAGTAGATGGCGTTTCCTGAGAGGGGTTGAAACATTCGAGATCAGGATTGATTCGCTTGGCTAGTGCGAGTCAGAGTAGATGGCGTTTCCTGAGAGGGGTTGAAACCTCGACCGGATCGGCGTTGTAATCCAGCTGGTCCAGGTCAGAGTAGATGGCGTTTCCTGAGAGGGGTTGAAACCTTCACACGACACCCCGCCATGCCGTGTGAGCCTCAGGTCAGAGTAGATGGCGTTTCCTGAGAGGGGTTGAAACGGTTGTGACACCATCACCCCAGTTAATGATACCTGAGTCAGAGTAGATGGCGTTTCCTGAGAGGGGTTGAAACTCGAGAGCCGCTTCCGCACGCTGAAAAATTGCTTCGTCAGAGTAGATGGCGTTTCCTGAGAGGGGTTGAAACCCTCAAGAGCCCCGGCAGGGGGGAAAGGGGCGGCAGGTCAGAGTAGATGGCGTTTCCTGAGAGGGGTTGAAACTTGACACCAACCACCCAGGAGATTTGTCTGAGCGTCCGTCAGAGTAGATGGCGTTTCCTGAGAGGGGTTGAAACAAACTATTCGTTTATTTGCTTGCTTGTTTACTTCAAGTCAGAGTAGATGGCGTTTCCTGAGAGGGGTTGAAACAATACTGAGTCGAGCCGTTAAACGTCCACCCCGTCGCGTCAGAGTAGATGGCGTTTCCTGAGAGGGGTTGAAACGTGGTAGAGAGGACGAATACGCGTGGCAAAATCACGGGTCAGAGTAGATGGCGTTTCCTGAGAGGGGTTGAAACGAAGAACATCACAATTCCAAAGCCCAACGTTCCGATCAGTCAGAGTAGATGGCGTTTCCTGAGAGGGGTTGAAACAAATTGGTACTTGCGATTGGTTTTCATATTCTTGAGTCAGAGTAGATGGCGTTTCCTGAGAGGGGTTGAAACTAAAGAGCCAGCGCTGAGCCATTTTGGCTAGCGCGTGTCAGAGTAGATGGCGTTTCCTGAGAGGGGTTGAAACATGCAGATACCAGCTCTCTTTGTTGTAAGAAGGGATATCGTCAGAGTAGATGGCGTTTCCTGAGAGGGGTTGAAACTTGTACTGGTTCTGTCCTGTAACAGGTATCATCATGTCAGAGTAGATGGCGTTTCCTGAGAGGGGTTGAAACACACGTGATTACTACCTAAGATTGCAATCCTGTAAGTCAGAGTAGATGGCGTTTCCTGAGAGGGGTTGAAACATATCTTCACTGTCGCCGTACTGCCACTCGTGGCTTGTCAGAGTAGATGGCGTTTCCTGAGAGGGGTTGAAACACTCTAGTGATAATTTCCGGGCATTGCCAACCGGAGTCAGAGTAGATGGCGTTTCCTGAGAGGGGTTGAAACTCACCATCAAGAACTGTAAAGTAGTAGGAGGTGTCGTCAGAGTAGATGGCGTTTCCTGAGAGGGGTTGAAACGAAACTCTCTGGTTTGGGCCGATGCTTTACACATACGTCAGAGTAGATGGCGTTTCCTGAGAGGGGTTGAAACGCATCTCCTCCTTAGCGTGTCGCTAAGAGATATACGTGTCAGAGTAGATGGCGTTTCCTGAGAGGGGTTGAAACGAGATCTTCATAGCCTGTTTCCTCAGGAAACAACCGTCAGAGTAGATGGCGTTTCCTGAGAGGGGTTGAAACAGTTCTTTGTGAACTCCAAAAACCAAGTAAAATGCGTCAGAGTAGATGGCGTTTCCTGAGAGGGGTTGAAACCCGTAGCCGGAGAGAGCCAACGTTCGAGGACGTCGGGTCAGAGTAGATGGCGTTTCCTGAGAGGGGTTGAAACAGATTTTTATAAGATTTATCGGAGTCAACTAACTCGTCAGAGTAGATGGCGTTTCCTGAGAGGGGTTGAAACGTAGCATTCGCTACTGCTGACATAAAACTATACGCGTCAGAGTAGATGGCGTTTCCTGAGAGGGGTTGAAACGAGTAGCCGTCACGCCCACGTTCCAAATGAACACTGTCAGAGTAGATGGCGTTTCCTGAGAGGGGTTGAAACTTTTTGTTACTTTCGTAACAAAGATTGCTTCCCCTTGTCAGAGTAGATGGCGTTTCCTGAGAGGGGTTGAAACGTAACTAATTGCCGAAACCAGAGATACAAAGCCAAAGTCAGAGTAGATGGCGTTTCCTGAGAGGGGTTGAAACCAGTCTTACTCCTGGAGGTTCATTCATTTGTCCAAAGTCAGAGTAGATGGCGTTTCCTGAGAGGGGTTGAAACCAAATGCCAAGTCGGTGAACTACCTGAGATTTCAGGGTCAGAGTAGATGGCGTTTCCTGAGAGGGGTTGAAACTGAGATTTCAGGGCGCGCAATTTGGCACCCAGTTTGTCAGAGTAGATGGCGTTTCCTGAGAGGGGTTGAAACGAAGCATTCCTCGTGGATAATTTCTCCCACTCGCCAGTCAGAGTAGATGGCGTTTCCTGAGAGGGGTTGAAACCAACCACAATCCCAATAAGAGACTCTCAACCAATGGGGTCAGAGTAGATGGCGTTTCCTGAGAGGGGTTGAAACCAACTAGTCCTACAAGTAAAGGAACTAGTCCCGAGTCAGAGTAGATGGCGTTTCCTGAGAGGGGTTGAAACCAGCGAAATTCATCTCCGCTGCAATGAGTTCTTCGTTGTCAGAGTAGATGGCGTTTCCTGAGAGGGGTTGAAACGAAGTAGACTTTAAAAAGTATTTTTGTACCATGAGGTCAGAGTAGATGGCGTTTCCTGAGAGGGGTTGAAACCTAAGGCCTTTGCAAATTTGTTCATTTTATACCCCGTCAGAGTAGATGGCGTTTCCTGAGAGGGGTTGAAACTCATCTACCCATGCTTTCAATCCAACTAGTCCTACGTCAGAGTAGATGGCGTTTCCTGAGAGGGGTTGAAACAAGTGGTTTTCCAACTCATTATACTTCCAATCAGAAGTCAGAGTAGATGGCGTTTCCTGAGAGGGGTTGAAACAATTGGCTCAGCGCTGGCGAGTTGCGATTGGACGGGTCAGAGTAGATGGCGTTTCCTGAGAGGGGTTGAAACCCGCCATCAAGCGGGTTCCACGATTGAGATCCATACCGTCAGAGTAGATGGCGTTTCCTGAGAGGGGTTGAAACTGTAAGCCCGCATTTTTTCGTCGGCCAGATCGATGGGTCAGAGTAGATGGCGTTTCCTGAGAGGGGTTGAAACTCATTTGCGCGTCGCGGAAGTTTTCACCGTACCATTCGTCAGAGTAGATGGCGTTTCCTGAGAGGGGTTGAAACAAATTGTCTCAGCCATGTTGTTAGCTAATTCAGCTAGTCAGAGTAGATGGCGTTTCCTGAGAGGGGTTGAAACCAAAGCTTCTTCGTACATTTCTACAGCTTTGTCAAACGTCAGAGTAGATGGCGTTTCCTGAGAGGGGTTGAAACTCTTGTACCAAGGTTGTTTTGCCATTGTTAATTGCTCGTCAGAGTAGATGGCGTTTCCTGAGAGGGGTTGAAACACATGTATTCTGGGTTTTTCATCTGACACTTTAGTCCATGTCAGAGTAGATGGCGTTTCCTGAGAGGGGTTGAAACTAGATGCAACGCTAACACCAACCTGGAAAGCAACGGTCAGAGTAGATGGCGTTTCCTGAGAGGGGTTGAAACATACCATAGGCATTTGCAGCCATGGTCACCCAATAGTCAGAGTAGATGGCGTTTCCTGAGAGGGGTTGAAACCAACCGGATCGCGGCGTCTACCAGGATCCACGTCTTGTCAGAGTAGATGGCGTTTCCTGAGAGGGGTTGAAACTCAGTTACCGGCAGCCATATTGCCGGGTGTGCGACTGTCAGAGTAGATGGCGTTTCCTGAGAGGGGTTGAAACAAAACACGCTGGTTTGTATGTGTGTTGAATTGAGTGTCAGAGTAGATGGCGTTTCCTGAGAGGGGTTGAAACACAAGACCACTAAACAAATGATTATGAAACTGTTTTGTCAGAGTAGATGGCGTTTCCTGAGAGGGGTTGAAACTTGATTTCGGTGTTGGCATCACCGTGACCGTAAACGGTCAGAGTAGATGGCGTTTCCTGAGAGGGGTTGAAACGAAACTAGATCAAATCACTGTTATACTTCTGCATTGGTCAGAGTAGATGGCGTTTCCTGAGAGGGGTTGAAACTCATATTCTTCTCTGGCTAGACGATCAAAGCCATTTGTCAGAGTAGATGGCGTTTCCTGAGAGGGGTTGAAACAAAATGGCAGATGCTCCGGCAGATCATTGATCCCAGTCAGAGTAGATGGCGTTTCCTGAGAGGGGTTGAAACCAGAGGTCATCTTCATTTCGGCTTTGGGGCCACCGTCAGAGTAGATGGCGTTTCCTGAGAGGGGTTGAAACCTGCCATTGCAGGGCAGAGGACTTCCGCAGCTTCGTCAGAGTAGATGGCGTTTCCTGAGAGGGGTTGAAACTTCTTTCCACCAGTTTTCTGGTGTGATGGTTCTGCGTCAGAGTAGATGGCGTTTCCTGAGAGGGGTTGAAACCTTTAGAAGGAACCAAGTCAAAGTACAGAAGGAACCCGTCAGAGTAGATGGCGTTTCCTGAGAGGGGTTGAAACGGTTGAACCATTACCGAAGTCCCAGGTGTATTCGAGTCAGAGTAGATGGCGTTTCCTGAGAGGGGTTGAAACCAGACCATACCAGGCGATGTAATTCTGGAACCCGCTGTCAGAGTAGATGGCGTTTCCTGAGAGGGGTTGAAACAAGACCAGACAAAACCAGTTTGCGTTTCGTTTTGAGTCAGAGTAGATGGCGTTTCCTGAGAGGGGTTGAAACCAAAGGTAGGCTTCACTAGTGTCCAAATAGACTCAGTCAGAGTAGATGGCGTTTCCTGAGAGGGGTTGAAACCAACTGCCCGTCTTTGGCAGCATTGTAGCTGCCGTCGTCAGAGTAGATGGCGTTTCCTGAGAGGGGTTGAAACCTTCTGTCTCGGCCATCGCTAGAGTAGAATCTTTCGAGTCAGAGTAGATGGCGTTTCCTGAGAGGGGTTGAAACGCATTATGCTGGTTACGTTCGACCAAACATTCTTTGGTCAGAGTAGATGGCGTTTCCTGAGAGGGGTTGAAACGCACTACCACTAATCGTTGAGACACTTGATCCCGTTGTCAGAGTAGATGGCGTTTCCTGAGAGGGGTTGAAACCATGAGCCTGAGTCAGTGATCATAAAGATCACTAAGGTCAGAGTAGATGGCGTTTCCTGAGAGGGGTTGAAACAAAAGGCAGTTCTTGGGAGTTGAATTCGTTCATCATGTCAGAGTAGATGGCGTTTCCTGAGAGGGGTTGAAACACATTCCACAATCATAACTATAAATATGTCTTATGGGTCAGAGTAGATGGCGTTTCCTGAGAGGGGTTGAAACATTCCAGCCGGAAAAAAAGAAGTGTGCGCGTACTTGTCAGAGTAGATGGCGTTTCCTGAGAGGGGTTGTGCGGAATGTCGTTGCCGCAGGACATCGGCTAGTCAGGCAGTCTGGTCGTTAAGAAGTCTGGCTTAGTGATGGCAACCATGTTATCATATTCGCAAAAGTGACGACATATTTGGGCTAATTCCATCAATTGCCCTACAGGAAATAACTGAGATGATGATGCGGACCCAGATTCAGTTAACAAAAAATCAGGCGCGTACCTTGAAACGGCTGGCGCAGCAAAAGCAGATGTCCGTATCGGCGATAATTCGCCAGAGTGTGGATTTGTACATCGCCATGGAGAGGGAACGGCCGTTGGACGAACAATATACGCGGGCATTAGCAGTAGCCGGTAAATACCGCAGCGGCGACGCCGATTTGGGCCGTAACCATGATGATTACCTGGCCGATGCCTATGCCACCACCGGGGGGATGGGCGGCGCATAATGGAAATTTTTGTAGACACCTCTGCTTTACTGCCCATCTTAAACCAGGATGATCAAGATTATGAAGCGTCGCTGCGCATTTGGGCGCGGCTGGCGCAAGAACGCGCCTTGTTGGTGACTAGTAATTATGTTTTGGTAGAGACGCTGGCCTTAATACAGAATCGGTTGGGGATGACGGCCGTACAAGATTTTGTAGCCCGGTTTCGGCCGTTACTCCAGGTGGTTTGGGTGGATGAATCGCTGCATGAAGCGGCGATGTTGCTCTTTTTACAGGTGAATCAGCGGCGATTGAGCCTGGTAGACTGCGTTAGCTTTGCTGTCTGTCGCCAGCGTCAGATCGAACAGGTGTTTGCCTTTGATCAACATTTTATTGCCCATGGGTTTACCTGTCTCTAGCAGCCTATTGGCAAAATAAAAAGGAAAATTCCCGCCATCTGTTGGTGTGTTGGTGTTGACAGCCTGCCCAAAAACACCTAAACTTCATAGGACAGGTGGACATAATGCCTTAGTGCCAGGCAATATGCTCTTTCCTAATCCGTTTGTTTTTTTGTTCTGTTTATCAGGTTCTTTCCAAAAGAGGGGGATGTGACGTCGCAAACAGAGCTTGCTCCTAATCCCGTGGATCATTTATTTTTATTGGTCGGCTCAAACCCCTTGCCCAATTACGTTGCGGCCAGCTTGCTAACAAACGATAACGCCACCATCCATCTCCTCTACTCCGAAGATACTGACACCCAAAAAAACATCCCCAGCACCCGTGATGAAGCGGGCTACCTGGCCGATGTGTTCAAAAACGACCTGATTCTCCAAACCAGAGGTGTTCAGGTCGCTTCCCCTCGCGGAATTCACGACAGTAACAGACGGGCAATTGAGAATCAGCTGGAGATAATCTGTGATGATGCTGGCTTAACGTGCAGCACAAAAACCAGCATCGGCCTCAATTACACCGGGGCCACAAAACCCATGTCTGTCCATACCTACCGTGCCCTGGTCGCCCGGTTTGGCACACGCTGCCGCTTTAGCTACTTAGACCCCCGGCGCATGGCTTTCTGGTACGACAATTCCGCAGACCCATACTGCATCTCCCACACCGACGTAACCCTCAGCTTGCAAACATTGGCCGCCATGCACGGCTATACGGTGGGAACACCGCCTCGTCAGACGCCAGAATTCCCCGACCTGCTACCGTTTTTGAAAGAAATCCACCAGACATCTGCAGGAATGCAGGCGTGGACCGCCTGGCTTGACACAAAAATGGCAGCCTTTCCTGAACATGAGCGGCTGACCAATATTCGCCAATATTTCTTGAATCTCTGTGATGGGCGTGCAGATACAAACCTGCTAGCAGATCGACTGGGTAGAAAAAAGCATAAAGGTCTGGTTAGCTATGACAAGGCTTTTCGTAGCGGTTGGCTGGAGGATGTGGCTTTGGAGGCCATCATAGCCAACAGCCGCGAGTTTCAGATCGCGCATTATGGTGCGGAAATCAAGCCCACCCCCAACCCACAAAGAGAAGCACAATTCCAACAAAAAGGGCTTAAAGTTCCTGAATTCGATTTAGACGTCGCGGCCATGTTAGGCTACCAGCTCTTCGCCGTCTCCTGCATTGCCAGCGAAAGGGCAAAGGGCGAAACGAAAAAGCACCTGTTTGAGGCGTACCTGCGTGCCCGGCAGCTAGGCGGGGATGAGGCGCGCATTGCCCTGGTTTGTTACGTGGATGATGGGCAAAAAATGGAATTGGAAAGCGTTATCCAGCGCAACTGGCACATTCAGGAAAACATTAAAGTATTCGGCCGCAGCGATATACCGAATCTGGTCGAAGCATTCCGCAACTGGTTTTGCACAAACAGCTTAATTCGAGGAGGGTGCTAATGAATGTCACTTTGGTTTTACTGGAGGTGTCCGACATCCAGCGATACGTCTTTGGCAGCAACCACCTGGCGCAAAATATCGGCGCGTCGGAGTTGGTTATGCAGGCGACAACAGATTGGGTGTACGACATTTTGCAAGAGATGAACTTGCAACCGCACAGCAACGTGCAAGCAAAAGCGCCCGAGGGGTTGCGCCTGAATGATGAAACCATCTCTGGTGGGCTGCAGGTAGAGGTGGTGTATGCCGGTGGCGGTAACACCATGCTGCTCTTTGCCGATGAGACGGTAGCCCAGACCTTTGTGCAGCAGTTGAGTAGCCATGTCTTGCGTCAGGCTCCCAACCTGAAGCTGGTCATGGATTGGCGCTCCTTTGACTGGCAGCAAGAGGCGTTAACGGCCGTCCACGCCACCCTCCGCCAACAATTATCCCAACGCAAACGGGCCAGCTTGCCCGCCATGCCCCTGCCCGGCCTTAGCGTCACCATGAGCTGCGTTTTCACCGGTTTACCGGCCGTCGGATATGATGACGACCCCCAAATTGTCGGTGACGAGGCCGCCAAACGCATCGCCGACCTCGGCGAACGGCCTCGTCCTATTTCCGCTGAGGTAGCAGCCAAGCTGCGCGCCGAACCGGCCGGCAAAGATCGGCTCCACGCCTTGCTGCCCGAAGTTCACAACAAAGGGTTCCTCTTCGTCTACGACTTTGACCAGATTGGCAACAAAGATGAGTCCAGCTACATTGCCGTTTGCCACACCGACGGCAACGGCATGGGCGACCGTTTTGAGGCGCTGGCCGGGCAATACGCACAGCCGGCACAAAACGACGCCTATGTTTACAACCTGCGCCGCTTCTCCGAATCTATACAGGCCAATGCCAACGACGCGCTGCGCGAGACGGTGGATTACCTGCTTGCCAGCCTGGATCAAGAGAACAAATTTGGCGGCAAAATCAGCGTACCCAAACCGGTCAGCGGGGGGCAGCGATTGTATTTGCCTTTTCGCCCCATAGTTTTTGGCGGCGATGACGTGACCTTTGTGGGCGACGGCCGTATTGGTCTCAATCTTGCCGCCCAATATGTTCAGGCTTTCAGCCGCAGCAACCTGACCGATGGGCAACCCGCTTACGCCCGCGCCGGCGTCGCCGTGGTGCATACCCATTACCCCTTTTCCCGCGCCTACGACCTGGCTGCCGCATTAACCAGCAGCGCCAAGCAAGCCATTCCCGTTTTGCGAAAACCGCAGGAACCCAGCGCCAACGCGCTGGATTGGCACTTTGCCACCACCGGTTTCCTCTTCGACCTGGCTGAAATTCGGCAGCGCGAACATACCTCAGCCCTCAATACATCTCTGCTCATGCGCCCCATCTACCTGGACCATGCGGGCAATGATCAGCCCCACCATTGGCGCACCTGGTCAAATCTGGTACGCCTTCTGGATGCGTTTCAAGATGAGGAAGTGCAGAAAGAAGAAAAGAAATGGGCCAACAAGCGCAACAAGATTAAAGGGCTGGCTGAGGCATTGCGCCGGGGGCCAGATGCCACGCAAATTTTCCTGCGCAGCTACAACCCACCTTTAGAGCTGCCGTCCATCCCCGGTGAACCGGATATGCGCCAAAAAGGGTGGGCGGGAAGTAACTGTGGTTACTTCGACGCCCTCGAAGCGCTGGACTTTTACGTCTCTCTGGAACCAGGAAAGGTGCCCCATGCCTGAAAATAAACAATACTGGCTAAAAATAGACCTGCTGAGCGATACCACCCTGGGGCGCGGCGATGGCGTTGCTGGTGTGGTAGATGCGGAAGTGCAGCACGATGCTTATGGATTGCCCTACCTCAGCGGTAAAACGTTGAAAGGGTTGCTGGCGGCTACATGCGCGGAACTGCTGGCCGCACTAGAAGTTGCCTTGCCGGGACAGATTGCCACCTGGCAGCAAAGCGCCCAACAACTTTTTGGCGCTCCCGGCAGCCTGGCAGAACAGATGGGCGGTTTGCACGTTGGCGACGCCCAATTGCCCTCCAGTTTGCAGCAGGCAGTGGCCTACGATATAGCCAACGGGCGCTGGCAGCGGGAGGAAGTATTGGCTTCCCTGACAACGTTGCGCCGCCAGACGGCCATGGATGCAAAAACGGGTGCGCCACGAGATGAGACATTGCGCACCGTGCGCGTGATTTTGCGAGACACGTCCTTCGTCGCGCAGCTAGATTTTGTAGACGAAGCGCCATCATCTAATACGCTGGCGCTGTTGGCGGCCTGCGCCAAAGTACTGCGGCGCGCCGGTACCGACCGCAATCGGGGGCGTGGCCGTATACGGGTGCAGCTTTTCGACCAGGACCCATTTACCCATCCGGCGGCGGCGGCCATCACCACCAGCGCCTTTGCGCCACTGGCGACCCTGTTAGCGCCGGCTACCGAGGAGGGAAGCTGATGTTTGTTCTGACTTACACCATCGAATTGCAGGAGCCGGTGCTGGCAACCCAGCCCTACAGCGGCGAGGCCAACAGCGCCAGCAGTTACGCTTACATTCCTGGCAGCATGGTGCGGGGGGCCTGCATTCGCGCCTTCCAGCAGACTCACAAACTCCGCGACCTGGCTGATGATGGCCGGGGTCGCCGCGACCTGTTTTTTGCTGATAGCGTGCGGTTTCTAAATGCTTATCCTGCCCACCCGCAAAGCGGTAATCGGCTGTTACCAACGCCTAGGGCATGGTTTGTGGAAAAGGGGCATGAAAACAAGTTGGGTGTCCCTGTTTATGATTTTAGCCAGGCGGAGGCAACGGCCGTCGCGCGTCCCAAACCGCCTGATGGTTTATTTTGCGAGCTAAACACCAGCGGTGGTGTAGCGCTGCACAAGCCGTTACGCCAGGAACAGGTACATAACGCCAGCCAGAACCGCAACGAGAAGCGTGCCGGCAGCAGCCAGGTTTTCCGCTATGAAGCGTTGGCGGCGGGGCAAAAGCTGGTAGGGTTGGTGTTGGCTGAAGACCTGAGCGCATTGCAGGACATTGCCGGGTTGCTGCCGCAGGTGCTGTTGCTGGGCGGTTCGCATACAGGTGGCTACGGCCGTGTGGCCATCACCGCCAGCCTACCAGAAAGCTGGGCTGGAAACGAAGCGCCCCCAGGAGCGCCGCCGCAGCAACAGGTGATTGTCACCCTGCTCAGCCCGGCCATTGTGCGTGGGGCTAACGGGCACCCGGCGGCAGACCTGGCGCAGTTGTTTTTAGCCAACGCGCAGGCCCATTACCGCGCCTTTACCGAACTGGAATTGGTAGGGGGGTTCAACCGTTACTGGGGCTTGCCGTTGCCGCAGGCATGGGCATTGGCGGCGGGTTCGGTGTTTTGCTTCGCCACAGCCGATGTGGATATGGGGAAGCTGCAACAGCTGGCGCGAGATGGAGTGGGGGAACGGCGCAATGAAGGGTACGGCCGTATCGCCCTGAACTGGCACACGCAAAGCCAATATACGCGGCAGGAGATAAAGCTACCTACGCCGCCGCGTGTTGAACTGCGTGACACGGCCGCTCAACCAATCGCGCAGCGCATGGCACAGCGCAAGCTGCGCGCCGATTTAGAGCAGGGGTTATTGCGTGGGTTGAATGTAACGGCCGTGCAGTTTCAGCGTTTGCCCTCCGCCACGCAGCTGTCACGGCTGCGCGTGGCGACCCGGCAGGCGCAGGCACGCGGCGACCTGACCATCATTGCCAACCACCTAAAAAACTTAAAAGGGGCCAAAGCAGAATGGCAGCAGGCCCGTTATGGCAGCGAATCGCTCTACCAGTGGGTTCTGGACCAGACCGAAATGAGTGACACAGATTTCCAGCGTAAATTTTTGCCTGGCAAAGCAGTGGCGCGGTTGCGCGATGTGGAAGCAGCTCTGGAACCGGCGTTAAAAGCGGAATACATGACGCGCCTGATTGATGGCGTTCTTAAACTGGCAGTGACGCAGGCGCGGGCGGAAAAGGAGGGGCACCCCATGGCTGAACAATGGCAGAATAGTCGCGGTGTTGGCCGCCGCATTTATGTACAAGGGAAGCTGGTTTTAGACACGCCGACCCATTTGGGAAATGGGGATACGGAGTCGCTGGCGGACATAGCCCTGCTGTGGGATGAGGTGGAGCGGCAACGGCCGTTACTCACCGGCACGTCTCTTGCCGGGGCGCTGCGTAATTATGTACGCGAGTTTGAGGCTGGCTTCGGCGTGGCGGAGCAGAAAGATGGGGCTTTGTTAGCCGAGCAGCTTTTTGGTTACTTGCAGGGATATGAAGCGACGGTGGAAAGCTGGCTGATGGTGGATGATGCCCTGGGACGGCTACCGGACGCGGCGGCGGTGGAAATCCGGGATGGGGTGGCGATTGACCCGCAGACGCGCACCGCCAGGGACAGGAAAAAGTTTGACGTGGAGTTGCTGCCCGCCGGGACTACTTTTGATTTGCATTTTGAGCTGTGGCTACCCCAAGGTGATGAGGTGTGTTTACGCGCTTTTGTCATGGCCCTTTCGGGGTTGGAAGCGGGCAAAATTGGGTTGGGGATGCGTAAGCGGCGGGGATACGGCCGTTGTCACGTTGACGGTTGGCAGGTTAAAGATTACGACATGACTCAACCTGCTGACGTGTTGGGCTGGCTCAACCACGCCTTTGCGCCTGATGACCCGGCCAAGCCCATTGCCGAATGGTTTCCCGATATAGAAGTTGGAGAAAGCAACGGCCGTGCCCTGCACCTGAAGGCGACCTTCAACCTGCTCGGCTCTATTCTTATCCGCGCTGCCGGTGAGGAGGGAGATGGGCCGGATATGGTGCATTTGCGTTCTTACCGGCCGGGAAACGGCCGTGTGCCCATTCTCTCCGCCACCAGTCTAGCCGGCGCGTTGCGTGGGCGAGCGCTGCGCATCGCCAACACCCTGGGCAAAAATCCGGCCATCATTGACGACATGTTTGGGCGGCAGATTGAAAAAGCAGCCGATAAGCCCACCGGCAGCCGCTTGCTGGTGCGTGAAGCGACTATTGACAACGGTATTGCCGACCGGGTACAGAGCCGGGTGAAAATTGACCGATTCACCGGCGGCGCGTATCCTCAGGCGTTGTTTAGCCAACAGCCGGTATGGGCCAAGGCGCTTGCGCCCACGCAGGTGACCATCTATTTGGAATTGCGCCAGTATGGAGATGCCGCCGCTGAATTTGAGGCGCAAGCCGGGTTGCTGCTGCTGCTGCTGAAAGATTTATGGACTGGTGATCTGGCGCTGGGTGGCGAAAGCAGCGTGGGACGCGGCCGTTTACAAGGGGAGACGGCAACCATCGAGGCCGATGGGCAGACCTGGACAATTACGCGCCAGGGCGAGGATGGCCAGCTGCAATTTGCTGGCGACGATCCCAAGTTGCTAGAAGAGAAGTATCTGGCAACCTTCAAAACGGCTTATAGGGAGGTGACAGCATGACACCGGTAACAATTGATGACAGCTTTTTGACGGATCCGGGGGCATGGCTGCTGACCTGGTATAAAAATGCCCAAAATCCTGAGATGCCTTATCTGTTGGTGCACACCGATGACGGGGTGGCGTGGGGGATAATAGAGAAGGGGACGCTGCACTTGTCGAGCCAGCAGCAATGGCAGGCGGTGTCGCGGCAGGCGCAGCTAACGGGCGTGAAGATTCAGCAGTTGCGCTTGTTTGGCCCGGCCGGGGAGTTGTTTATCTGGCGGGTGGGGGAGGGGGTGTTTAACGGCCGTTATCTGACCGATGCGCCTACACCGCCTGCCAATAGCTACGAAGAGTACCATTTGTTATGGGGCGAAGGGGTTGAGACTGGCGGCAAATTTACGCTGCTGCGCGATGGCGAGCAAGAACTGTACCATGCGCCCCCGCTGCCACAGGCGCGGGGGCAGCACGCCCGCTTGAAGGTGCGGCACTATATTGAATACGATGCGCGGCAGCAGGCCTATGTGGGCCTGAGCCGGCTGGTGGACTTGGAAGCGAGCTAGGAGAGTGAGAAATGACCTTGAAGCACAGTAATCTGAAGCTTTCTCCAGAAGGAGGCGAGATCAATGGCTCTTAAACATACTAATCCGACACGGCAGCGCCAAGATCGCGACGGCAATCGTTATACAGCTCGTGCTCCGTACAATTTCATTCCATTGACTGATAAGGTGGTACGGATTTCACCGGATACAATTCCGGACCAAGACACCTTCCAGGAAGATTCTCTCACCGGCTGGATTGACTGTGAAATTGAGACCATGGCTCCCACCCACATACGCGGTATGATGATGGAGGCGATGTTCCGTGATCAGGGGTTAAAAAAGCCTGATGAGTTGACTTTGGCGGAGAAGGAAACCCGCGCACCATTCTTTTCGTCTAGTGATGGTAAAGTGGAAGGGCAATTACAGCCGATCATTCCAGGCAGTTCGCTACGTGGGATGATCCGGCAGCTGGTGGAAGTGTTGGGATACGGCCGTATCCGCTGGGTGGCCGACCAGCCTAAAATGTTCTTCCGGGCTGTGGCTGCGTCTAAATTTGATCCGTTGCGAGAGCCATACAATGACCTGATCGGCCGTTTTTCCAAAAACGTTCGTGCTGGTTACCTTCTCTACGACGATCAAAACAACGAGCCATATGATGGCTGGTATATCTTACCAGCACGCGAATGGCCCACCGGAGAGACGTACATCCGGATTAAGGACAAAGCAATCCAATCTTTGGGGCTGGAAGGTTATATCGGCTTCAATGATGAAAATTACCGGCCACAAATCCAAGCCGTTAGCTTTGAACCAGAAACGAAACATGGTAAGCGAGGCCTTTATGTGCAAATAAATGCACTTGGCGCCCGTGATGCCTATCGCATCAAAGGTAACCTTGTTTGCGCTGGGAATATGTTAGAAGCGGGGGATGTGGGTAAAACGCGATCTCCACGCGCCCGTCAGGCACTCATGCTACTGCCAGACAGCAAAAAGCAGCCCGTGAAAATCCCCCCACAGACTGTAAGAGATTACCTGGACAGCCTTACCACTTTCCAACGCGAGCAGTTGATCGACTGGAGCAGTGACCAGGGTTGCCTGGGGCATTTGAAGCCGGTCTTTTACATTCTGGATAGGGGTGATGTAATGGCCTTTGGCCACAGCCCCAACTTCCGAGTGCCGGCGTTGGTTGAGGACGAGAATGGCAATAAGCGGGCGGCAACACCCTACGACTTTGTGTCTGAGGAGCATAAGGGGCGACAGAACCCTGATCTGGCCGACGCGCTTTTTGGCTGGGTGGAAGAAGCGGATGGGCCTGCCGGCAGTCGCGCCGGCCGTGTTTTCTTTAGCGATGCCCATTTTAAAAACGCCAAAGATGGTGTCTGGATGCAGATGGTAACGCCCCATGTCCTGGCAAGCCCCAAGCCCAACACTTTTCAGCACTACCTAGTGCAGGATAAAAGCCAGGGACACGATCCAGATCGCAATGATCAATTGGCCTATTATGGTTCTGACTTAACCACCACGCAGATACGGGGTGTAAAGCATTACTGGCACCGCGGCCACCAGCCAGAAATCCGGGCAACAGTTAAGGAAAAAGAACACGAATCGCAGTTGACCCGCATCATCCCGCTGAAGCCGGGCATCATCTTTACCTGCCGCATCCGCTTCGAGAATTTGAAGCCGGAGGAGTTGGGGTTGTTATGGTGGGCGCTTGCTCTTCCGACTGAGGACGGTCGTACCTTTTGCCACAAAATAGGGATGGGCAAGCCGCTGGGTATGGGTGGTGTGGCTATTCGCCCCAAACTAACGCTAACGAAACGGCTGCAACGCTACCACACCCTTTTTACTAGTACAAACTGGCAGGAAGCGGCCGAAGCAACTGACCCAGGACTATACATCGATAAGTTTGAGCAGTTTATTTTAGAAAGGATTAGCGGCAGTTCGTTCGCCCGCCAGGAGCGCATTCGTATGCTGCTGGAAATGCTGGTCTGGCGTGAGGATGATTCTGCCTGGACTGATGCCACCCGTTACATGGAGATTGAGTACGGCCCACGCAAGCTAAACGAATACAAGGAACGACCGGTACTCCCTGATCCGTTGGAAGTTGGTAAATAAACGATTTAGAAAAATGGGCAGCAAGTTAACCGACTTGCTGCCTGATTTGAGCAATAACAGTGAGCTAGGCAGAATGCCTTCCAGGATTTTCCGTTCATTGAAATATAAGCTTAAAGATTTGTGGGCTAGGGCGAAAAGTTATTGGCGAACACTTGTCAGTAAGCGATTAGTAATTGCCCTAATAACAGTCACGATCCTGGTTAGTTTTGTATATATTGGAAGCCAGTTTGGCTGGTCTTGGGTTGGTTTGGGGGAATTTAAGTTGATAAAGAGCTCCACTAATGAGGAAGTGGTTTTTTATCGACCTCCAAAAACGCTGTGGGATTTTCTTGAAGCAGCCATCTTGCCCGCTTTAGCAGCGCTTGTGATTTATACTCTTGACCATAACGATAAAAAAGCCAAGCAGCGTATTGCAGATGAAGAACGGAAACAGGCGGCGTTGACGGGATTCATTGATAGGGTTTCCGATTTGATTCTAAATCAATCTAACATCCAAGAGAGAGGAGAAGATAATACCCATAATAACCATGTTCACGAAATGATCCATGCTCGCTTATTAGAAGTAGTTAAAGGATTAGATGGTAGCCGTAAAGCACAGTTGTTTGAATTTTTGCAAGGTTTGGAGTTAATCTTGCTAAAGGCGAATCTAGATAAAAATGATGACGACTCTAAAGATGAAAACGACTCCGGCCTTCAAGAACAGCCACGACGGTTTCCGGATTCCCTTCTAGATGGCGTCGATTTCTCTGGAGTTGAGTTAAAAAACACAAAACTTGCGCGAATGGAGCTATCTGGTGTCCGTATGAAAAGTGCGCATTTAGTAAATGTTGATTTTTCGAACTGTATCTTGCGTAGTGTTGATTTTGATGAAACCGTCATGGAAGCGGGTTATTTCAAGGATTCAGATTTGGAAAATCTGTCTTGCCAAAATGCTACGTTTAATTGGGTCAATATGAATAAGGCTGTTTTGAAGTACAGCAACTGGACATATTGCGTTTTTACTGATGGTATTATAAATGAGGCCCATTTACACGGCGCAAAATTGAATGGAACCAAGTTTAAAAGGGTAAAACTTTTCAAGGCTAAACTTTTGCAAAATGTTGAGATGCGTAAAGTGAAATGGCAGGATGTTGATCTGACGGAAGCTGAACTTGAAGATGCAGATCTTACGGAGGCAACATTTGTCAATACGCAATTTGATGGCGCTAGATTGGTAAGAACAAAGTTTCAAAATGCAGATTTACGTGGATGCAGTATGAAAGGTGCTGTATTACGCGGAGCAAGATTAGATGGTGCACGACTTTCTAGTATGATATTCGCAGAAGTAAAAGATTTCTCGCGTTGCCACTTCCATAAGTCAAGAATTGACAGTGAGATCAGCTCTGGAGAGCAGGGTTTAAATAAATGGTTTATCGTATGGCAATTAGTAAACAAACAAACCCAAAGCATAATTCACATAGATGATTTACAGGATGCAGACCTAACTAATCTCGACCTAAGGAACAGGAATTTCCTTCGCTGCAAGATGCAAGGTGTTGATCTGAGCAATTCAAACTTGGAAGGTAGCGACTTGCGAGGGGCTGATCTTACAAGTTCTTCCATTGGTCTTCATGATTTTGAAGAAGGCACAATTTTGCGCAACACGAACTTGAAAAAATGTAAATTCAATAATGCCTTACTAATGGGAGCTATTCTAGATGGCGCAGATCTATCAGGGGCAAATCTATCAGGGGCAAATCTTATTGGTGCTTCCTTGAAAAACACCAGGCTACATAATGCAATAATTGATGAAAATACTTGTTTCGATCCAAAGGGGATGCTTGTATGGCAGGCCGTTAATCGCCAGCTGGATGATGTTGATTTAATGCAGAAGTCTTTGTCAGACGCGAACCTGGAAGATGCTGACTTAAGTGGCAAAATATGTTCTGGTACAACCTTTGATAAAACAAATCTATCTGGCGTCTCGTTTAGAGATTGTCGCGTAGATAGTGCTTCTTTTCGGTTGGCTGTTTTAGATAGGGCAGATTTCACTGGCGCTAACGGTTTAAATGTTGAGGAAATCAAGAAACAGGCTAGTAGTTACAAGGGAACCATCTGGCCTGTTTAAGTGAAATGCTATCTTAACCTTCAAAGAAAAGGGAAGCAATAGAGCAAATCAGTGAAAAAGAAGCACGTTGCGGCAACGGCCGTTACCCTCATCCTCTTTCTCTTCCTCCTCCTAATGGTCTGGCTTTTATGGCCCGTGCCCAATGCTGCCCAGAACGACTTGGCTGGCGTTACCATCACGAATGGGCAGGAAGAGGCGGCGCGGCAGTACGCGCTGGGCTTGGTGTATGAAGAAGCTGGAGATTGGGCGGCGGCCCAAGAACAGTATGCCGAGGCCGCTCTTTCTGTGCAGCCGGAAATTCAACAAGCGGCCACGGCCGGGTTGTCTCGTGTTTTGGCTGCCCAAGAGAATTGGCGTTTAGCCTGGTGGGCGCAATGGCGGGCAACGGCCGTTTGGCTTAGCCAGGTTTTCTTTTTATTAGCTATAGTAGCTGCTGTTATGAGTCTGGCGTGGTTATGGCGCAGTACCCGGCAGCCACGCCTAGGATACCTGGTGCAGCCGGTTCAGGACTTTACCAAAGATGGTTGGGGCAATGGTCTCCACCATCTTCTTTTTTTACAGCTACAAACAGCACAGCGAACTCAAACCGCCGCCGTTGAGGCGCTGCAAACGCAGGCATTGGCGGCGGGCCTGTTCCCTGTCATCACCCCCTGGCAGGAAATATCAGTCCCTCTGGGCAACGCTCTGTCTGTACTCGAGAAGGTGACTGTGGCTGGGGTGAATGTAAGTTTACGGCCGTTTGCCCAAACCCTTTATACCCTTTGGCGGCAGCAAGAATACACAATCACCGCGCAAATGCACCAGCGCGGTGGTCGTCTTGCTCTCCATGTCGAAATTCGCCACCATCCCGATGGTCACATTACCTATTGGGAGATTGAAGGAGACGCGCAACAATCGCTAGCTGAACAGCGTGAACTTATTGCCAGCGAATGGGCCTACCGGCTGATGGCGACCCAGAGCGATGGGGATGCTCCTCCCTGGCATGCGCTGGCTGCATATGTGCATGGTTTGCACCTCTGGCAGCGCTACCGGGAAGACGGCCGTTACCAGCCAGACCTGCTACAGAAAGCTTTGCAGCAAGTACGGGCCGCCCAAGCTGATGCTCCTTTTTGGGTGCCAGCCCAATTCACCCTGGGTACGCTGTACAATGCGCTTGGTCAATATGAGCTGGCCGAAGCGACATTTCGCCAGTTACTTGCCACCAACAACAGCGAAGACGATCTTCCCCTGCGCTACAATTTGGGCGTTAGTTTGTACCATCAGGTTGAAAAAGGGGCTTGGGCACGCCAAAGCGCCGCTGAACAGTTCCATCTTGTCCGGCAGAGAGTAGAGGCCGCCGCGACCCACGCCAACAAAGAACTAGTGTTGCTGGCATTAACCTATGCTGGTTTGGGCATCGTCGCTGCGCTAGAGGCCAGCCCGCGCATCAAAAAAGCAGATTGGCAGGTTGACCCGCAAATGGAACGGTTAACGGCCGTGCAGTTTTACGCAGATCTTGCCCGTAACCTTGCGGCCAAAATCTCAGATGCACAAATGCGTGCCATTGTATTCGCTGCGGCCGACCATAGTGATGGGTTTGCCCAGTTGCAAGTAAAAAACATGGAAGCAGCACGCGATTTGTTGCAGCAAGCCATTGAAGGCCGACCCGCTTACCCCGTTCCCTATGTAAATTTGGCCGACACCTATGAAAAAGGCTCGGAAGAAGCGATCACCTGGTTGAAACGGGCATTAGACATTCAACCGGGCTTTGCTTTTGGTTGGTTCCATCTCGGCCAGGCATACGACACAAAAAGCAGAAACGACCCAATCTGGCGGGAAGCGGCGCGTGAAGCATTCAGCCACGCGGTTAATTTTGCCGATGCCCAGGAGCGGCTGGGCACTATCGCCTTCAAGCAGGGTGATTACCAGCAGGCAATGACCCATTACCATACAGCGGTACAACTAAACGGCCGTAAAGAACACATCTGGCGCAGTATGGCCTGGCGCACATTAGAGGCCATCGAAAAAAGGTGGATTGCTGAAACAGACGCGACTTTACGTGACGCGCTTCGCTGGGCAGATCAGGCAGTTGAATTGACCGCCGGCACAGAAAATGAATGGCGCGCGTATGATGTGCGGGGATGGGCGCTGCGATTGCTGCAACAGCCACAGGAAGCATTGACAGCGCTCGACCAATCCATTGCCTTGAAAGAACGAGCGCAAAATCTTTACCATCGCGCACAGGTGCATCTGCAAATCGGGAATATCAAAGCGGCAGCGACGGATTTGCACCAGGCCGAAAAGTATGTAGGAAAAGATGAAAAGTGGCGATCAGCCATCCAAGTCCTGCAACAACAATTGGGTGACATGTAATGGAAATGGATAAATGGCATACTGTTCGCAAAAAATTGCAAGCCGAGAATAAGGACGGGTTAATTGAGCTGCTGCGAGAACTAACGGCCGTTTCCCCAACAGTAGCGCAATTCTTACACGCCCGTTACCTTGACACCCAAGACATCACCGCACGCATACAACCCTATCTGAAGCGAATAGACGCTCAATTCGAGGGAGAGGAAATGTGGCCGGATTTGGGGCAGATTGCGCAAGCCATCCAGGAATACCAGTTAGCAACCCGGCAAGAGCCAGACGGTACAACAGAACTGTATGTTTACGCGCTTGAAGCTGTCGCAGGATTTTTCTGGGGCATAGGCATTCATGATATGGACTTGTTGGGCGATGTCGCTGAATTTGCCTGGGAGTGCGTTTCCCACTTTAACGATTTCCCTGCTCTATATCCTTTGTACGCTGATCGCTTGCGTGACATCGCGGCAAAGTTAAGTGAACATGAATGGGAAGGATTGACCGATCCTTTTTATCAGTTGGACGCGGATATGGATAATTCAGTAGAACTGCTGTAAGTTGCCATGCACACCATTACCTACACCTTCACCCCCCTGCGTGATCCGGTCAACGGCCGTTCCATCCACGCCCGCGGCCTGCACGGCTTCCTCTTCAACATCACCGGCCAGGCCGACCGGGCCGAATCCGACTGGCTGCACCGCCACCCCACGCCCCGGCCGTTCACCTTTGTGCCGCTCTACAACGACGCCGGCCATCTGGCCGGGCTGCGCCTCTCTGCCCTGACCGACCGCGCCGCCACGCTCTTCCAGCGCACCGGCGAATGGTTCGCCCGCGAGCGACGGCCGTGCCACATTGGCGGGCAGGAATTCACCATCGCTGACGTGCAGACCGTGCCCGGCCCCGGCTGGCCGCAGCTGGCTCTCAGCCAACCCGGCCATCAGGTTGGGCTGCGCTTCCTCTCGCCCACCGCCTTCAAGCAAGGGCCGCGCCATCTGCCCTTGCCCATGCCGGGCAACGTCTTCGCCGGGCCGCAGCGCATCTGGGAAACATTTGCCCCACCTATGCTGCGGCTGCCCGAAGGCTGGCTGGATTGGTGCGCCCGCGATGTATTCATCACCCGGCACAGCATCGAGACGGTGACGGTGGCCATAGACCAACGCGAACAATTCACTGGCTTTGTCGGCGAAGTCTGGTTCCTGGCCCATCAGGGGCAAGAGATTGACCTATGCGCCTGGCAGGCGCTGACCGACCTGGCTACCTTCTGCGGCGTCGGCCACAAAACGACGATGGGGATGGGAGCAGTCGCCCGGCTCTGAAACGGCCGTGCGAGTCCGATATAACCCGAAGGAAAGGAGTTCGGTTAACCAGAGTTTTTGATTAGAGTCATTTTGCAGGATTGTTTCAATGAAAAAATGATGGCTGAATTGTTTGCTTGAAAAATAGTAAGACCTGGTGGTCTTGGTGGACGTGGGTAGTTGGGTCGCGGAACGGCGTTGCGCGGACAAGCCAGGCAAGGTCATGGACAACGGCTATGGACAACGTACGTGGACAACGGGTATGAGAAGCGCATAGGGCGGCCATTGTTAAGTTGTGGGCGAGATAGACCGCTATATCGAGCGGTCTGACGGTGCGAAAGTGGGCTGAAAATGGCATATATGGGGGTTAGTGTCTGGGGCGCTGAGTGGTGTGAAAGCGGGACCCTATCTTGGAAAAAGAGGGTATCTCTTCGGTGGAAAGGCAAAGCAGGTGAGAGAGGGAGTAGGGGTAAATTCGTAATGGCCTGTGGGTAACACACCCGCCATATGAGGCAGGCTATCGAGTGCATATGAGAAATTATCGGGACTTTTTCACATATTGACGCTTTTCATACTCGAGAGGTTGCCCCATATGGTTAATTTGTTACCGGTGGGCCTGAGAAAAGTGCTTAATGTGGACACATGGTCAGATGAAAGTTGACACATTTGGCATATTAGACTCTGCCAGTGTGGTTCAGAAATGAGATTAATCGCTTAAAAAACCGCAAGAGTAGAGAAATGCCGCATTTTGGGCGCGATTTCCGCCAAAAATGCAAGAAAAAGGCTCAGAAAGGCTTCTGCGTAATTGGCTGGGCCACGATACCCGGCCAGATGAAAGGTAACACATTTGGGACATCAAACTTCGCCAAGACGCTACTAGAATGAGCTTGATTGTTCAAAAAGGGCGATTTAGCCACTGAAATCGGCTGGGAGAATAGAATAGGCGAAATCTAGGCGCAATTTTCTCAAAAAACGCAACAGAAAAGGGCTGAGGCGAAGCTAATGGGGTTCGAGGAACCATTTTCCCAAATGCACATAATTGACTTCTGCAGCGCAGAAAATCTATTTCGGCCGGTCGCTTCTCCTGACGAGGCTGGCGCTTCGGGTGTTTTCCAGCGTTTCTCTGGAACTGTCAACGACAATTAGAAATGCCCATCAACGACAATTAGAAATGCCCATACCGTTCCCATAAAAACACGCCCCGACAAGCCGTCAGCCAGCCTGCCAACCACCACCATAGGCCCTCCTTAATGCTTCCCATCTGTCACCATATCTCATTGAGCCACACGGCCGTTTCCTCCAACCGCGCCAGCGTCAACCCGGCCGACTTACCAACATACCGCTTGTACAAAACGCCATGCACCCGGCGATAGGCATACCACAGTCCCATCTGCCGCCGCCGCTCCTTGCGGAAAGACACAGGTCCATACAACGGGCCATGCCCGCGACACAGATTGCGCCGCTGTCCACTGCAATAGCGGAAGGCCGACGCCGTTTCCAACCAGGCAAACCAGGCGGGTGACTCCACCGAGCACACAGGCACGGGGTCGGGATAACAGAACAAGAGTTGGTCACGGATTTCTGGCGTCATTTTTGCCACGATTTTCTCCCCATGAAAAGTTACCCTACGCCCACCTCTGGTCGCAGCGCCGCCTGACTCCGTTGCGCCTCTTCCATGCGCATACTCTGGATGTCTCGCCCAAACTCAATGATGATGCTATGATGCACCACCCGGTCTATGGCGGCCGCCGTCGTCAATGGGTCCTTGAATATCTTGTCCCACTCCGAAAAGACCAGGTTGAGGTAATCACCAGACTGTGCCGCTCATACCGCTCGCTCAAAAGGTGAACAACACCTCCATCTCTTCCCGACTCTGCTGCACATAGCCAATATCATCCAGAATGACCACCTCAAACCGGTCTAAACGCCGCAGTTCTCGTTCCAGTTCATATTCCTGCTTAGCCCGCAGCAGCCGCCCCACCAGCGAAGGTCGGCGTAAACAGCACCGAACGGCCGTTTTCCACCAACAGATGCCCACGGCCGCCGCCAGATGCGTTTTGCCTGTGCCCGGTAAACCAAAGCACAACACATTCTGGGCCTGATTGACAAAGTCCCGGCCTGCAAATAGGGTAACTGCCGCCGGATGCGCAGCGGCAAGCGGCCTTCGTCAAAAACGGCAAACGTTTTCCCCGGCGGCAGCTTCGACTCCAGCCGCAGACGCTCAATGCGCCGCTGCTGCCGCGTCGCCACCTCCTGTTCCAACAAGTGGGCTAAAAAAGCATCCAGCGGCCAGTTATCCCGTTCCGCGCAGCGCATCCCTTCCTCAAGCGCTGCTGCCATCGTCGGCAGCCGCAGCGTCTTGCAATGCAGCCGCACCATCTCGCTCTGATTCATGCCCGTCGTCATGCGCCACCGCCTAGCGCGCCACCGCTCAGCGCGCCACCGCTCAGCGCGCCACCGCTCAGCGCGCCACCGCTCAGCGCGCCACCGCTCAGCGCGCCACCGCTCAGCGCGCCACCGCCGACCAACAACTGGTCGTACAGGCGCAATTCCACCACCGGCTGCGTCAGCGCCGGCACGACCGCCGTTTCCACACGCAGGAGTTCGGCCACATCCACCTCGCTCCACGTCTGACCGGTGGTCAGCAGCAGTTCCAAAGCCGCCGCCACGTCACACTCTAGATGACGCGCCGCCAGATGCAGAATTCGCAAATAAGCTAAATCGGCCCGGCGTGGCGCATACTGCCGGTCCAGCGCCTCCCACGCCTGCCGAAAGACGAGCGAGGGGAACAAATCGTCCCGATACCGGTAGCGGCGAAAGCCCCCCGGTTTGCGCAGCAAGCTGTCAATGACATGGCGGTAATTCACCTGGTGGACCTCATTGCCAATGAGCCGGGCGAAGCGGTCTACCAGTTGACCGGCGTAATAAATCTCCAACGACCACTCATGGATAACCACCGTCACCATTTTGCCGATGAGCGACGTGGGCACAGAATAAGTCTTCTCCAGCACTCGAATGAGGCTGCCCTGACTGACGCGCAGCCGCAGTTTGCTGTGGTTGGCCAGCGGCGTGGCCGACAACGGCCGCATCACCGCCAATTCTTCGCGCAATCGCATCTCGCGCCGTTTGTTGCGCTTGTCCATGATGTCAAACAAAAAGGTCTCATACACCGCCAGGCTGGCGAAATCGCGGCTGCCACGCAGCAACAACTGCTGCGCCACCGACTGTTTTAGCTTGCCGTTGCTCGATTCCACATCCCCATTCTCGTCAGACGCACCCAGATGAATCGTCTGCGGCGTCAGGCCATAGTGGGCCAGCAGCGCCAGATACTCATCGGTGTACGGCCGTTCGCGTCCCTCTTCATCACTGCGCAAGCGGCGGGTTGCCGCCGAACTGTTGTCTGTCTGGACAATTTGCGGCACATAGCCCAATTTCAGCAATGCGCTTTGTAAGCCCAGGCGCACCGCGCTCAACGATTCCGACTGCGCCACACGCCCCCATTCCCAGTTGGAATAAGGCAGGACGCTGTGGATGAGCATGTGTTTGAACGGTTGTCCCTCCAGCGTCACCTCTAGTTCGGTCATCCAGGTGCCGTCCAACTGCATCATCTCGCCTGGCTCCCGTATCTGGTCCAGACTGGCCGTTTGCTCTTGGTTCAGCGCCCGCCAGGTCGTGACACGTCGTTGCAGGGTACGCAGTTGACCCTCCTGGTATTTGCCCGGCTGCTGTTCGCACAGCCAGTCGAACAATGTCTTAGCTTCCAACTCCGGGGCCGCGGCCAGCATTTTCTCTAACATCGGCCACTCAGCAGCAAAAGCATCCGGTCGGGTCTTGTACGTCCGCGCCTTCTCTAGTTGACGGGGCAGCAAACCCGACTGCTCGTATTTGCTGACTGTTTTGCGGCTGCGCAGATTGGCTTTGGCCGCCGCCTGTTCCTGATTCTTACCCTTCTTTCGTTCACGCATAGCAATCCTCACTTGTGCGTCGGTGGCTGTCATTGCTTTACTCCTTACATAAATGTCAGGAGTTTAGCCGCAGTCACGTTGACGCCTAAATGGGCATTTCTAATTGTCGTCAGTGGGTAATTCTAATTGTCGTTGGCCGGGCGAAGTAGAGTGTCCCAAATGTGTAACCTTTCATCTGGCCGGGTTTCGGGCCACAAAGACAAGATGCCTACAGGGTGAAAATTTTTATGCTGAACTCGAGAACACTCCGTATTTTGTTGGCGAAATAGAGTGTGCCATATGTGTAAAGTGTCATGATACTGCTGGCGAATTGTTTTATCGCTCCTAAAATGACAAAAACAGCCATTTCGAGGTCCAAAATGATCGGAATTTGTTCGTTTCATCACCGATTTTTGACCTGTTTGAATTCGCCAGCAGTATCGTGTCATGTGAACAGGTATCTAATTGTGGCACATTTTCTGCCACATTCTGATTTTGAACCAAACCGTCCAAGAATTTGGCTTCGTCCTTTTCTGTTTTTCAGGCTGACCAAGGTTATGGTAGAAGGTTGGAAGAGATGGAAACAATTGAAATGAGCCAGGATATCCCCACTTGGGCAAAGCAACGTGTTCTCCCAGATGATCCCGGTTTTTTAGAAGTACGCCAGTTGCATCGTCAAGGTAGAACGCAAATCCAGTTACCCAACCTTAAAGAGCTAAAAGGCTGGTCTAAGTCTCATGGCTGGCCGACACCCATGTTTGGTTTTAAGGAATTATTTATCACCAAGCTGTTCGAAAGTAATGAGACATTTTCACTAGCGCTCAAGGAAAGCGGCATCAACATTCATATTCCCATCAAAGAACACATCCTTACAATTGAAACGCTCAAGAAATTGGATGCGTTGTATGAGGAAAGGGACGACAGTGGCCCCCTTGGAGGACGTCCTACTGGCTGGGGAACCCTGGTCAATAAGCTGCGGGAGATACGTCACCTTGTCGAAGCGGGCGTTAAGGTGAACGTTGAAGGAACCCAGACGGTTCTGACCACGTGGCAGAGCTTCTACGAGTGGGCGCACGGCCGTTACCATATGCTTGAAGATGGTTACGACAGTTGGATAGGTGATGACGTGTCGTAAAGGCCAGAGCTGTCAACGGCAATTAGAAATGCCCTGCATTGACTCAAAAAGAACCTTGCTTTGCCATTTCAACGCCAGGCATTTTCACGTGCATACTTTGTTCAAGTGTAGGATTTCGTAATTTTTGAGGATAGCCTCTCGTCCAATTAGCTGGCTATTCCACAGTTTTTGAGACAACTATTCCGCAGTTTTTGAGAATTTCCTACAGTTATGCCTTAATTTTTGAGAATAACCTACATGACTTGTTCGCCCTATCCCACAATTATTGAGAAAGCCTACAAATCTTCTACCGGCTTCCAGAGTAGCCGGTTTCCAAAATAGGCCATTCTCAAAAACTGTGAAACGGAATTCTCAAAAATTGTGGAACAGATTCTCAAAATATATGGAACAGTTCTCAAAAATTGTGGGATCCTACATCAAGAAAGGTCCCTAATTGTTACAAAACTCAACTTTATGTCAACACAATACCTTATGATAATCACCGTTAACAAAAGCTATTGACAGATTGCAGAATTTGACATAACATAACCACATGGACAGACAAAATACAGCCCTCATCCCCCAAGATGACTGGTATGCCATCATTGATTTGGTGACGCAGAGTGTGGACAGCCCGCACAGCAAGCGGGCCTACAGCCGCGCCCTCATTGATTTCCTGGATTGGTATGAGCAAAACGGCCGTCCCGGTTTCAGCAAAGCCACGATTAACGCCTACCGTGAAGAATTGGTGCAATCCGGCAAAAGTCGCAGCAGCATCAACCAGGCGCTGTCGGCCATCCGTAAGCTGGCGGCCGAGGCCGCCGACAACGGTTTAGTCCCCCCCACCCTGGCCTATGGCGTGGAACGAGTCAAAGGGGTCAAGCAGGAAGGGGTGCGCGCCGGCAACTGGCTGACCAAAGAGGAAGCGGAGAAGCTGGTCAACACACCAGTCACCCGCTGGCGGCAGGAAGAGATTCCCCGACCATTCTGGCGGTGATGATTGGTACCGGTTTACGACGGGCAGAAGTGGCTGGTTTGACCTGGGAGATGATTCAGCAGCGCGACGGCCGTTGGGCGATTATCGACTTGGTGGGCAAACGGGGCCGGGTACGTTCGGTGGGCATTCCGCCCTGGGTGAAGGTGGCGCTGGACAGTTGGGGGCAGGCAGCGCGGCGACAGCACGGCCGTATCTTTCTGGCGTTGAACAAAGACGGCAGCCTGGCCGGGTCGGTGCGCACCAAAGGGGGCGGCCTGACCGATGGTCATTTGACGCCGCAGGCGATTACAATGTGGTCAAGGCGACATGCTGGCGGTGGGGTATTATAATAGGAAGGGAGAAGCGGCTTTAGCCGCCCATGACTTGCGGCGGACGGCGGCGGCGCTGGCCCTCAAAGGCGGCGCCGACCTGCGGCAAATCCAGCAGATGTTGGGCCATGCCAGCATCACGACCACCGAACGGTATCTGGAACCGATGCGCAGTTTGCAGGTGACGGCCGGTGACTTCATCCAGATTGAGCTGGCGCTGGCGGCCAATACGCCAATCCCTCCAGTTTAGGTGGCACTTCCGTTTTGGACAGGTTCTCCCAATACCTGTGTTGCTTTGCCTATACCTGATAAGCAGGCCCCCAATACCGTAGAATTCCCGACAAAAAAATCCTGAAATTTCTTAGAACGGCTCTCAGACTGTCAACGACAATTAGAATTACCCACACACAAACGCAAAAAGCCCCTGACCTTCCCGCCTCTTGCCGACCCAACTTTTTGTCCATACTGTGGACTAGCGAAGCTGTCACCAAGTGCCACATAGAGGCTAGAAATTGGTGTTTTGCAGGATAAAAAGCCTGTTTTTGACCAGGCATGAAGCCTCAAGACGTTCTATTTCGTTTTTACGGCCTTAATCGCGTCATCTGGTGCAAAATTAGCCGCTTTTGGGCAATCAACGAGATAGAAGATGAATTCTGTTTCGTTTCAGCCCAGTTTACGGCCAGCAAGTGGCACTTCTTGACAGCTTCGCTCGTTTTGGGCCTATAACGTCGTCGCCCTGGTCATAGTCTCCCTCCTCCTGGCGCATGTTCATCAACGAACGATCGGTGATGATCGTCATTCCAAATGGGATGCGCCTGCTTCGGGTTAGCTGGGAAGACAGTCTCTTGGCTTTGCTTTTGTTACGCTGGGCGACGGCCGTTATAATCACGCCCACGATGATCTCTGACACCACCCTGGCGCAGATTATTCAACAAATCAACAACACCCCGCTCTTTGCCGGGCTGGAGGAGATTTATTTGCGAGAATTGGCGCAGGCATCCCGCTGGCATGAATATGAAACGGGGGAGATCGTCGTCTTGGAGGGCGAAGCGCAGCGTGGTCTCTATTATTTGCAACATGGTTGGCTCAAAGTCATCAAAACATCGCCCACCGGCCGGGAACAAATTTTGCGCTTTTTAGAGCCAGGCGACACCTTCAATGAGATTGGCGTCTTTACCAACCACCCCAACCCGGCAACGGCCGTTGCCCTAGAACCGGCTGGCGTCTGGTTGATACCTCGCGGGGCGCTGCTGCGTTTACTGCAAGAACACCCCCATTTTACCCAACAGATCATCACGAAAATGGCTGAGCGCATGTTGTATCTGGTCTCCTTAGTAACCGACCTTTCGTTACGCCCGGTAACCGGTCGCCTCGCCCGACTATTGCTTGAGGATGCTGTTGAGGATGTGCTGGAGCGGCCGCGCTGGTACACCCAATCTGAACTGGCTGCTCGCCTGGGCACAGTGCCCGATGTGATACAACGCGCCCTGCGGTCCCTGGAAAATGATGGTCTGATTACCATGGATCGTCACCAGATTCATATTTTGAATCGCCCAGCCCTGACAAAAATCGCCTTGTAACCTGATTCCATCTCGCCAAACCCGACAAAAGTCGGCGACTCCCAATCGTTCACCGGATACACTGGGGTTATCAGGTGAACGATTTATTATATGGGGTGAAAATCCCTACAATGGAGCAGAATGAGATGACAACGATACAAGCGCAAACGAACGCATAGTTGGACCGGAGACAATGGGCGCTAATCGGGTTGGCAACGGCCGTTGCCAGCATCATAGCAGTTCTTATGGTACAGGCATTGGCCATTGCCATTTGGCCCGATATTGCCCTCTTTAAACCGCTGGATAGCTACGCCCGCACAGCGCTCTTTACGCTAATCCCGGCGGCGGGGGCCACGGCTCTGTATGCCTGGCTCACCAGCCGAAAACAGCATCCAGAACAGACTTTCATCAAAATAGCCGCAGTTGTCCTAATTCTCAGCGTTATCCCCGACTATCTGCTGCCGGTAGAATATAAAACCTTCCTGGCTAGCAGCGTCACCGCCTTTTTGCATGTGGTGGCCGCGGCTGTCACCGTATCCGTTCTAATTATCGGCTATCGGCGGTAGACCAGCGCTTAAGGGATCGGGAGTACATGAGCGCGTCATGACCCAATCAACACAAGGAACAGTATCCCAGCAGCGGCTGTTAGTGTGCGGCTGGATTGACGACTTGGGTGGCGAGGTCGCTCGCGGAATGCTGGTTCTGGCCCAGAATGGCCGTATGGCCGGCGCGGTAGCCGCCGTAGTGCAAAGTGGCCCAACCCAGAATGTTAGCCACATTTTGCTAGGACAGATTCCGCCAACGGCCGTTTATCGCCTCATTCCTCTTGATTTATTAGACCGGCTGGATGAGGATCGCATCTGGCTGCGGGCATCCTGGCAACAGATTGCGACCCTGCCCCCCTATCAGCCGGAAGAGTGAAAAACTATCGGAACGACCGTATGAAACAAACAACTTTTTTGGCCCTGGCCCTTATTTTACTGCTGATCGCCTGTGACCAAACCATGCCCAAGCCAGACGAATCGGCCGCCTCGCCCGGCATGGGCATGGGCATGGGCATGGGGCGGCAAAGCGGCATGATGGCGCTTCACCATGCACCTATTCCTGAAGCGTATGTCGGCCTGTCTAATCCAGTAGCGGCCGACGAGACCTCTTTGGAGCGGGGTGCGGAACTGTTTGCCGCGCAGTGCGCCTCCTGCCATGGGGACGGCGGCATGGGCGATGGCCCAGCCAGCGCCGGCCTGAACCCGTCGCCAGCGCCTATCGCTCATACCAGCCAGATGATGGGTGACGACTATCTTTTCTGGCGCATCAGCGAAGGCGGAGCGATGGCCCCCTTCAATTCAACGATGCCCGCCTGGAAAGGATCGTTGGCTGAGGAGGCACGCTGGGACGTGATCAATTATGTTCAGGCGCTGGGTAGCGGCGCAATAACGCCACGCCAGGCGTTGGGCGGCGCGGCCTTTGACCCCGCCGCGCAGGCAGCCCAACAGGCGGCCATGTTGGCTACGGCCGTTAATCAGGGCGTTTTGACTCAGGCTGAGGCAGACACTTTCGCAGAAGTTCACGCGGCTGTCGAAACGGCACGCGCACAAAACACAGCCAGTATGCAGGGTAACATGGCCGATATGCAAGAGTCAATGCTGGCAGAGCTTGTCCAATCAGGAATGATTACCCAGGAGCAGGCGGCTGCCTTTAACGACATCCACAACCGGTTGCTGGATTCCGGATTGATGGAGTAGCCAGTTTTAGATAATGAAACAGGCCATTGTGGGTTTTGAACTGGATGACGTAGGGGATTGGCGGGCGATCCTGGCCTGCACGCACAGGCAGCACGTCCGCCACAATCCGCCGCTGTCCAACCGGCCGTGGGCGCAAACGGCCGCCGGGCGCGACCGTTTTCTGGGACACCTCTTGGACTGCAAGCTGTGCGACGAAGAAAACCAGCGCCAGCAAGCGTAATCTGAATAACGGCCGTCACCCAATCTCCCAAACCGGCATGGTCCAATCAGGCTGAACGCTCCTTTACAAATTTCCGGAATGAACACGGAGGGCACGGAGGAGTCACGGAGATTTGAGAGGAGAACCGAGCTTCTTTCTCCGTGAATTCTCCGTGTTCCTCCGTGTAAGAATTTGTAAAGGACAGTCTGCCAGAAATGAACCATGCTCCAAACCCGACAAAAGTCGGCGACGGCCGTTGCCTTTCCCCCTATACTACAGCCAGATACAACCAAAAGGAGCAACAAAATGACTCAAGCAACTCTTTACGCCGATTGGCGGGAAAAAGTGATCTACGCAGCCGAGGGACCCCAACCGCAGCCGCTGATGGCTGATGAAAAGGTCAAAATTATTGTCGCCGGTTTGGAGCCGGGCCAAAATATACCTCCGCACGCCGAATCGGCCGCCATGTACCACATCCTGGAAGGCAGCGGCTGGATGCTGGTGGATGGGGAACGACTGCCGCTTACTCAAGGCGCCACCGTGGTGATGCCCGCGGGGACGGTACGCGGCATAGAAGCCGAAACGCGCCTGGCTTTTCTGGCCACGCGCATTGCTTAAAGCAAGCGCCAGGCACGGGGCAGATGGCCTTAGTCATACAAATACCTGACACTCTGCGCCCGACGCTTCAAACTTACGGAGAAATAGACATGAACAAACAAACATTAATCAACAACTTGAACCAAGACCTCGCCGGTGAATTCAGCGCCATTATTCAATACCTGACTTATGCCGCCAAAGCCACCGGCCCTTACCGGCCACAGTTGGCCCAATTCTTTCTGACGGAAGTGGCCGACGAGCAGCTTCACGCCCAATTTCTGGCCAATAAAATCGTGGCCCTGGGCGGCGAACCGGTCACCACGCCCCGCCCTGTGCCTGCCGCCAGCAACAATCGGGAAATGCTAGAAGCCATTCTGACAGCCGAGCGCAAAGCCGTGGCCGATTATACCCAACGCGCCCGCCAAGCTGAAGAATTCGGCGATAAAGGGCTGATGGTGCAGTTGGAAGACATGGTGCGCGACGAAAGCGGCCATTCCGAAGAAACAGAACGTATGCTGCGCGATTGGCCGCTGTAGGTATTTGTCTAGAGTGGTTCAATCTGGGAGATTGAACCACTCTACAGGAAGTTTATAACTGATGAGTCTTTATTTATTGATGACGGCGCTTTTTGTCCTGATGGCGACTTTGCTGGCTGCCGATGCGGCGTTGGCCAGCTTTACGCTTGTGCCCTGGTTTAATGGGCTGCGTTGGCTGCGCGTGCATTTGATTACGTTGGGGGTGATGACAGAAATGCTCTTCGGGCTGCTGCCGGCCATTGCGGCCATTCGCGCCGGACGACCCAGGCCGAAATTCCGCTGGGACATCTGGCTGACATTGAATATCGGCTTGCTGACGCTGCTCATCGGCATTCCCATCATTAATCAGGTGCTTATCTTCGTGGGCGGTACGCTGGTTTTTGTAGCGACAACGCTGTTAATTGCCCAGTTGCGCGGGTTGTATACGCTAAAACAGACAGGCATGGCTTATGAGAACGGCCATATCCGTAACGGCCGTAAATTCTACATCGCCGGCCTGAGTTACTTATTGCTGGGCATTCTCGTGGGTACCGGCCTGTGGCTGGGTTGGAGCGACTGGTTAAGGATCCAAACACCGGTGGAAGTGCATATTCACGCCAACAACTGGGGCTTCCTGACGCTGGTTTTTGCCGGACTGCTGGTGGACATGTACCCGACGTGGGCCAAACGGCCGTTGGCCTGGCCGCGCAGCATTACCCCTATCTTCTGGATGCTAACCATCGGCGCATTAGGATTGGTGATCGGCCCTTGGATTAAATCCAACTATTTTTCCGTGCCCGGCATCATCCTCTTTTTGACAGCTACCTTCTGGCTGCTGCTAAACGTCATTAAACCGCTGTGGGGCGACAGGGAAGCCTGGTCGCAGCCCGGTCTCTGGCATCTAGTAACGGCCTACTTCTGGATTTTGGCCCCGGTGTTGGTAGCCCCATTGATCATTTTGGGCGTGCCCGGTTTTCCCGGCGCGGGCATTGAGCAAAATGCCCCGCAAGCTTTGATCTATGGTTGGGCGCTGCAATTTGGTTACGCCTTCATCCCCTTCTTTTTCTACCGTTTGTTCCTGCCCCATGAACCGGCCCGGTTGGGCGGCAGTTGGTTTAGCCTGGTCACGGTCAACCTGGGCGGCTTCTTCCTGTGGGCCAGCATCTTTCTGGCTGGTTACACGGCAGTGCTGCATGGCGCGGCCTACCTTTTCTGGACGCTATCGCTGATTCCCATTGTCCTGACGTTATGGCGCATCGTGCGCAAAGGGTTGGCCGGCCTGGATGACGGCATGGCTTCGTTGGAAGGCGCGGCCGCTGGAGATTAAAACATGAACGCAAAACTTTCTAAAATCGCGGCCGTTCTCGCTTTGATTATCGGAGCGATGGCTGTCTTTGCCGGGGGACGGGTATTGTCAGGCACAGACCCCGGCTATTACGTGATTGATTGGCTGCCGGTCTATAATTTTACGTTGGGCGTGGTGACAGTGGGGATAACGGCTATGCTCATCTGGAAAAACAGCCGCTATGCGCGACCGGCGGCCATTGCCACCTTTGCTGCCCACACGCTGGTTATGCTTATTTTGCTGGCTGCTTATCGAGACGTCGTCGCCCCAGACAGCCTGGTAGCTATGATAGTGCGAATCGTCGTCTGGATCGTTATTCTGACTCTGCTTTTCTTCGCTGCCAAAAAATAATAGGAACCCTGAGTAAAAGAGTGTAAATATGAACTGGCACTGGGTCAGTTGAATGGGAACGTCTGAATCGCAAACAACTGCACCCAGGATAACCCCATGGTGAAGATGCCCAAGGCAACGGCCGGGACCACCTTCGTTGTAAAATGGGGACGGATAAAATTATGCAGCAGCCAGTGAACGTTCAGGCGCCGCTGTAAAGCACTTTTCAATTTAGCATAGGTATTGGCCTTGCGGCGGAAGCAAGCCAGCTGCCGGCGAAGCGCGCTGTTGAACGCCTCCACATGATTGGCGTGAATCGCCGCTTCTTCTAGATTTTGCACGGTTTGGGGATGTTCTCGTTGGGGCGTTTCATATTTAGGGCGAGAGGACTCAGGGGATAACCCTTTGTTCTTCACGCGCACTTTCACGCCTTTAGGGAGCGTTTTGACCGGTTGACCTGGTTTCTGGGTATACAGTGCCCGGCAACAGGCAGCAAATAGAAAATTGCCATAGCGGCGCTCCCCGTCGGTGAGTAAGGCGAGGTCTTCTGTTTGGGCCATGACTTGACAGATGTCTCGAATAGCCTGGGTGAACAATTCCTGGTCTCGTTGCCCACACTGGAGCGTCCAGAGAAAACGACAGGCTCGTTCCATGATAACTACCGTCCACCCTTCGGAGTCAGCGGGGGGTCGGTTGCGCTGCACTTTGGTATAGAGTTCATCGCCTTCCAGGATTTGTTGGAGAAACTGATGACACAAGCTGTATAGAAGCAGCACCTGTTTGACACCTGATAAGCGACGTTCCCACTCTTTGATGCTGTTCTTGGAGACGTTGAAGGTACGGCAAGCCGCGTTGATACCCAATCCTTCATGAATGGCGGTCAAAATCTGTTGAATGCGGCTCAACGGCGTTCGCAAACCGGCCAGGGGCGTTCCACTAGTTTCTGAGAAGTGGTTGCCACAAGTATAGCAACGCAGTATTTGGCGTATTTGGTGGCCTTGGACAGTATAAGTTGTATGCACTGTCGAATTATCCGCGTAACATTGCGGACAAAGGGATTTGAACAAATCGAGATTTCTGAGCATTTTCTCCACAATCGAATTGGTCTTTGAGCGTGGATTTATGGCTCATTTCTTGATTTTGTTCAAATCCCATTCAACTGACCCAGTGCCTATGAACTGGACTCTGGCGAAAATTATATTTCAGTCGAGTGTAGGAGCAGGTTTTAAACCCATTTGCTCCAACAAATGTAATTCTAATACAAGTATGGTAGATAGTGTCCCTTATGAACGACACAGAAAACCTAAAACCCGAACAGACTTTGGCCCAAAACATCGAGGGCTTTCTACAAGAAATAGTGGAAGCATCAGAATCATTGCCAAACACCAATTCCTATTACGCCGGACGCCCCATAACCTTACCAGCTCTTGTCCTCTGGAGTAGTGTGTTAGTTTCAGTTCTGCGTGGTTTTACGAGTCAACTGGCCATATGGCGTATCATCACTTGGGATGGATTCTGGGGACATACTCCGTATGAAGTTTCCGATCAAACCATTTACAACCGTCTGTCCGATGGGGGGAGTCAGGCGATGCGCCATCTGTTTTACCAGGTGCGCGATGGGTTGAAAGCAAGACTTGAGCCATATACCCAGACTTCGTTAGCCCCGTTCGCCAGCGGCGTGTATGCCATTGATGGAAGTACCCTGGACAAAATGGGGCGATATTTACCCCAACTACGTGCGATAGCCAATGGCGATAGTCGTTTGTTACCAGGAAAGATGGTGGCGCTATTTGACCTGCGCCGCCAGCAATGGGCAGAAATGATTCACCTGGAAAACCCCAATCAGAACGACAAAACAGTTGCGCAAGACCTGGTGGATAATTTACCCAAACAGAGCCTCATCTTAGCCGACCTGGGCTTTTTTGGTTTTGCCTGGTTCGACTACTTAACCGCCAAGGGCTTCTGGTGGATTTCGCGCTTGCGCGAGAAGACCAGCTACGAAGTCATACACACCTACTACAAAAGCCCGACCTACTTCGATGGCCTCATTTGGTTGGGCAAATATCGTGCTGATCAGGCCGCTTATGCTGTTCGTCTCGTCCAGTTCACCGTGGGGTCTGTGCAATATCAATACATCACCAATGTCCTCGACCCACAGACGTTGCCGTTGCGGGAAATTGCGCTGCTCTATGCGCGCCGTTGGGATATTGAGTTGGCTTTTAAGATGGTCAAACAATATCTCAAATTACACATCCTCTGGTCAGCCAAAACGGAAGTGGTTCTTTTGCAACTGTGGGCGGTTCTTATCATTTCTCAGATGTTGCAAGCCATTCGGTTGGAAATCGCGGGGCTGGCGGAAGTGGACCCGTTTGATATCTCGATGCCCCTCTTGACGGAGTACGTCCCTAAACTCGCTTTAGAAGGCAAAAATCCAATCCAAATGATTGTCAACGATGGCCGACGTGTGGGTATCATTCGTCCTTCGCGGCGTATTCGCATCCAAACGCCGGAGATTGACCCGGCCATGATAACACCGTTACCAGAGGGGGTCGTTTTGATTCGCAAGCCACGTTATGCACAACGCAAATCTTTGCCCAAGCCCATACCCCTGAGGTGTTGGCACTTTTTTCACCTTCCAATAACGTTGCCGTAATATAAGAATTACATTTGTTGGAACGGATGGTTTTAAACCTGCCCCCTACCAGAGGCGAATTAAAAAACGCCAGAGTCCGATATGAATTGTGATGTGTTTGATACCTATGTGACCCGCCTGACAGGCAATTGGTGCGCTTCGATGTGGCTGCGCCATTGGCACAGAGCAGGCTGCGGCGCTGGTGCTTGACTAAGCGTATCTACTCAGTGTAGGCATAATAGACAGCCCCGTCACGGCTGAACGCTGCCGCCTCTGTCATGGGAAGCAAGCCATTGTCGAACCAGGCTATATTGTTCTAGCGATGTAGGGCTGCCCACCGTCCGTCGCCTGACCCGCCAGTCACAAACGGCCGTTTTCCACCGAATGGGATGGGGGTGGGGAAGAGAACGGCCGTTTAGCCGACCACAAAGCAGAGAAACAACGATAACAAACGAGCGCGAATAAACCGTCTATCTATCTGGACTCCCTACTCCTGCACAGAATGAATAAAGGCGATGATGTCTAGCAGTTGGGCGTCTGTCAATGCCGGGTTGCCGCCCTTCGGGGGCATGTCCACGCCGGTAGTGTTCAGAGAATCGCTCGTGGGCCGGCCGGTCTTTACAAAGGCCAATAACTCCTCATCATTCAATCCCTGGATAAAGGTGCTGGTGGTCATGTCCTTGCCCAGTCCAGCCACCCCTTTCGCGTCCGGTCCATGACAGGACGCGCAGCTTTGCTGGAACAAAACCTCCCCAGCCGCCACGTTACCAGAGGGCGCGGAAGGGGCCGCTGGAGCAGAGACGGTGTTGTCACCTCCGCCGCAGGCGGCCAACAGCAACAAAGAAGCGAAAATGAATAGGGAAAGTAATTTGGTAATACGCATGGTGTCTCCTGTGGAATTGTGAATTGTGAAGTCAATCGTCAATGGCTATGACCGCTGTGGTCAGCCTTGAGCATGGCAGATTGTTCGTGCAGTTCGTTGAAGGTGAGGACACGACCGTTATGCCGCAGGGCAACGGCCGTTGCCCGCCCCTCATCCGCCAACGCCACCACGCCAAAACCCATCGGCGTGTGGATGTCCGGGGCCAGCACAAAAAACGCCTCCTCCGCCCGCAGCCACGCCTCCGTCTCATAATCGTGGACCCAGCGCGCATGGATGGCTTCCGGCTGTTCCGCCTCATAGCGCAGCATCCCACCGATGTCGTCGAAGATGCGCGGCTCCCCTTCCTCCGTCAAATAACCGGCGGCGAAGCGGGCATCTTCGATGATCATGCCGCAGCGCGTGCAAATATCCCGCCCATAGACAATCTCCGGCGGCGCGTCCATATCCACCTTCGCGCAGCCGCCCAACATCACCAACGCCAACAGCCAAACAACAATCCACCGGCCACTAGCCACCGGCCACCAGCTACTACCCACTGAAAACTGTTTACCGTTCACGCTCTTCTCTCCCTTTTACCCCTCTCCCCGCCGGTTGAAAATGGCGAAGGCGATGGTGAACGCCGTCAGCGCCCAGAGCGCCAGCAGCCCGATTAAGAGCAGCGGCAACTGCTCGCCAAAACGAAACAGGGCATACTGCCCCACCGGTCCCAGACTGTCTAGACTGGCGCGCAGGCTGAAAATCGCCCCGACTTTGAAGATTTGCAGCGGATTGATCAGCAACATGCCCACCAGCCCGGCCGGATTGGGCCGCCAGGTGAGCGCCGCGCCCAAGACGGCCAAATCGGCCAGAAAGACCAGCGCCAGCCAGAAGATGAGGGCCGCGCCGGAAGCGGCCGCCGCCTTGCGCGTCAGGCTGCTGATGATGAAGCCCAACCCCAACGCCGCCAAAGCCAGCAGCAGGGTGTAGCCGACGAGGGAGAGGTAAACGGCCGTTTCCCCCCCGCCGCTCATCCCCAAACCCAACCCGGCCAGGCCGAACCCCAACGCCAGCGCCGTCAGCACGGCCAACGCCGCGCCCAACGCCTTGCCCACAAAAATCTCCCCCCGGCTCACTGGCTGGGCCAGCAAAAAGAGCAGCGTCCCCCGCTCCCGGTCGGCGGCCAGACTGCTCGCCCCGACGCTTAGGCCAATCAACGGCACAAAGAGCAACAAGGCATTGATCAGGCTGGCGGCCGTGCGGCCAAAGCCGCCCAATCCGGCGTACCCGGCGGCACTCAGACCGGCCCGCGAGAGCGCCAGAGCCAGCCCGGCAAAACCGACAGCGAACAGCCAGAGCCACTTATTGCGCAGCGCCTCGCGCAGTTCTGCTTGAGCGATGGTCCAGATGAGTGATAGTTCCATGAAGTTGGTCCTGTAGTCATTAGTCTAGTAGGGGCAGGACGGCGCGGGTTCCTATTTGCCAGGGCAAACGGCCTCTTCTCCGCGCCGTCTTACCCTGGCGCCGTCTTGCCCTCTAAGGGGCGGCCGACTGGAAGTCGGCGCTCCGAACGAGAGGCGCGGTAGTCAAGCCCAATAGAACTCCGTGTTCTCCGCGCCTCTGTGGTGAATCCTCTCCCACACCGTCCCCGTGCCGCGTCGGGGCGATGCGGGCGCGGAGTTGGTCGGCGGGGAAGATGTCTACAAGACGGCCGTTTTCCAACAACAACGCCCGGTCCGCCAACGCCTCCACCTCTTCCAGCCGGTGGCTGGCGAAGAGGATCGTCTTGCCCTCGGCGCGCAGGTCAGAGAGCAGCGTCAGGTAATCCTGCTGCGTCGCCGTGTCCAGGCTGGCCGTTGGTTCGTCCAGCAGCAGCAGCGGCGGGTCGGAGAGCAGGGCGATGGCCAGGGCCAGCCGCTGCTTCAGGCCGCCGGAGAGGGCGGCCACCGCCTTGTGGGCGTGGGGTTCCAGCCCCAGACGGCGCAGCAAGAAGGGGATGCGCTCTGGCGACGCTTTTTTGAGGCGAGCGTAAAAGCGCATCGTCGCCAGCACGCCCCAATCGTAAAAGACCGCCTCCTGGGGCACATAGCCGATGCTGCGCCGCGCCGCTTTGCCTGCCCGCGCCACATCGTGCCCGCCGACGGCGATCTCTCCCTCAAACCGGATCAGGCCGAGGATCGCTTTGAGCAGGGTCGTCTTGCCCGCCCCGTTCGCCCCCCACAAGGCCAGGATTTCGCCGGGAACGGCCGTGAAGGAGACTTCGTGTAGGGCTTCGGTTTTGCCATACCGCTTGCTCAGATCGCTGACGGCAATGGGGGCGGGGGAACCGGGAAGATGGGGAGCAGGGGAGCGGGGGAGCAGGGGAGCGGGGGAGCCACCGTTCACTGTTAACTGTTCACTGTTCACTGTTATGTGTTCCTTCTTTCCGGCGGTCAGGTAGATTGTTCCGGCCAGGGCGAGGAGGGCAACGGCCGTTCCCAAAATCGGCCAGGAGTTGCCCATTGGTGTCTGGGCAAAGGCAGGCAGGGGGGCCGGGGCCATCAAGGGGGCCGGGTCGGTCAATTTCGGCTGTGGCTTGATGATCGGGAAGGAGCGGGCGGCGAACTCAATCGTCTCAATCGCCGGGCTGTAGGCCAGCATTTGCAGGCGCGGTTCCCGGTCGGTCAGCCCCTCGAAGAAGCGATCCGATTGGTAAGGCAGGTCGCCCCGGCCATCGCCGTCGGCGTCGAATCCGGCGTAATCACTCCAGAAGTTGCCCGCCCATTCGTTGCTGCCCGGCCGGCCGCCGCCCGCCAGGGTCATCTGGATGCTGTTTTCCCAGAAGGTGTTGTCGCTAAAAACCGCGCCGCGCACGGCCGGCTGTAGCACCAGGCCGATGTCGTTGAAAACCAGGATATTGTCGTGGAATTCAGCGGTGCCTTGCGGGCTGAACGGTGCGCCATCGAGAAAGATGCCGACCCGATTATCCACCAGCACGTTGCCCGTCACTGTCACATTGTCGGCATCTTTGAAGCCGAGGGCGTAGCCGCTGGGGCCGCGCTGCCCGCGAATCAGGTTGTTGGCCAGGGTGACGTTGTTGGTGTACATGGTGTAGATGCCCACTGAATTGTCGAGCAGCGTGTTGTCTTCAATGATTGCGCCGTCGCAGTACATGAGATGGACGCCATAGCGGTTGTCGCGCAGGGTGTTGCCACGGATGATCACCCCCTCGGAATACCAGGCCACCATGTCGCGGGTATCGTGGACGAGGTTGCCTTCGATCAGCACGTCGCGGCTGTACCAGACGCGGATGGCGTCCCCTTTGCGGCCGCTGTCATATTCTGCCTTGCCGGTCACTTCGTTGCCGCGGGCGATGCCACCATCGGCGTTGGCGAAGGAGATGCCGAACAGCACCTCTTCCAGGCGGTTGTTCTCCACCAGCACGTTTTCGGCGGCGACGTTGATCCCGGCGTGATTGCGGTCCGGTTCGTTGCCGCTACCGCGCACGACGAAGCCGCTGAACTGCGTACTGGGCGCGGCCAGGGTGACGACCATGCCTTTGCCGCCGCCATCTATCACCGGCCAATCTTGCCCGATGAGGCGGATGCTTTTGTCCACCGTCAGGTTGCCTTCATGCTGGCCGCCCCGGACGAGGATGGTGTCGCCGTCCTGGGCGGCGGCCAGCGCTTCCGGGATGGTGGCGTAAGGGCCGTCGGGCGCGACGACCAGCTCGCTTTGGGCGCGGGCCGTTGGGACGAGCAACAGGAGAAGGAGGATGAGGAGCAGGGGGGCAGGGGGGTGGGGGAGATGATGCCCGCTCCCCTGCTCCCCTGCCCCCCATCTCCCCTGCTTCTTCAGGCGGCTCATGATTCGCTCCGGGAAACGGCCGTTTTAGCGTCCGCTTTAGCGTCCAACACCGGCTTATACGCGGCGCGATGGAACCAGAGACCAAGGAGGATGACGAAAACGGCGGCGAAGGCCAGATACAGCCCAATCTCCGCGCTGGCGACGGTGCGGAACTGCCCAATCAGCCCTTCGCCAAAGAGCGGCGGCATAAACGGATCAATCGCCCCGCCCAATGGGGATTGCGGGTCTATGCTGTGGCCGTATTGGTAGAGAATGAAGGCCAGGTCGGCCAGGAAGACAAACGGGAAGAGCAGGGCGGGCAAGGCCAACACCGCCGCCCATTTGTTATGGACAAAGACCCCGGCCAACAGCAGCAGCCCCAACGCCGTGATCGCCCAGACGGAAATGGCGCGTTCCAACTGACCACCTTCGTCCAGTGGGGGCATCCCCAGGTAATGGTTCAGCGAATCAATCTCGCGCACGTCCCCCTCTAGCTGGTTGACGTAGACATCCACTTTTAGCCCTTTGGGGTATTGTGGGGCGTACATCGTCATGCTCCAGTAGGGCAGGAAGATGGAGATGATCAGCAGCAGCCCGCCCAGCATCAGCAGGAAGCTGGGGATGAGGTAGGCGGTGAGGGGGCGAGTACGGCCGTCTGGCAGCAGTACTTTCACATCGGAATCCAAAGAAAAGCGTGGCATGGTTAGCACCTTGAAGCGTGAAGCAGCCTTGTTACACGGAGTTTCACAGAGGGAGAGAGAAGGAGCAAGAAAACCACCTCCCTGCTTTTCTCTGTGAAACTCCGTGACTCCTCCGTGTGCCTCCGTGTTCCAAATAAGACTACGGTTCGACGAGCATGTAGCCGAGCATCTCCAGGTGGAGGGCGGAGCAGAACTCGGTGCAGTAGTAGGTGAATGTGCCGGAGCGGTCGGCGACAAACTCGATGGTCTGCGTCTCGCCTGGCTCCAGGCTGAGGTTGATGTTGTAGCCGGAGATGGCGAAGCCGTGGGTGGCGTCCGGCGTGCGTTCCAGGCTGGTGAGATGCCAGGTGACGTGGTCGCCTTGTTTGATTTCTACCCGTTCCGGGTAGAAGTGGGAGCGCACCACCGTCATCCAGATTTCCACGTTATTGCCGTTCCGCTCCACCCGCGCCTCGTCAGAGCTGGTGATGGCGTTGGGGTGGGGGGCCATCGTGCCGGGGTCCCAGCCCACTTCGGGGTAGACCTGCCAGGGGTCCAGCCGGTCGGCGCGAATGATTTGGGCGTAGTGGGGTTCGCCAACGCCGATGGGCATGTCGTAGAGCAGGCGCATTTGCTCGCCGGTTCCGGTGATGTCCACCAGTTGGAAGTTCTGCGGCATCAGCGGGCCGATGTTGGCGAAGCGGTCAATGCTCCATTTGCTGAGGGCTACGACGAATTCGCCGCCGGGGGAAGTGGTATCGCCTTCAACGGCCGTTATATGCCCAATGTTGTAATGCACCGGCAGCTTCTGCACCAACGTCCACGGTTCGTCCGGGTTCAGGTCGGCGTAGGGGCCGCCCAACGTCCAGCGGGCCACGGCCGAATCGAGGAAGAGCGAGGTATAGGCGTACCCCTTGTTGTCAAAGACAGTGTGCAGCGGGCCAAGCCCCAATTCCACCTGCACTTCCATCGTGGCATCCAGCGGCAGCACCGGCACGCCATAGTGGTCCGTCTCGTGGCCGCCCTGGGCGATGGCCGCCATGATCTTCTCGAAGGAGTAGATGGTGACGTGCGGGTCCAGTTTGCCGCCGACGACAATGTATTCGCCGCCGGGGGTGACGTCGGAGCCGTGCGGGCTTTTCGGCTCCGGGGTGAAGTAGAGCAGCCCTTCATCAATCGCCGTTTGCAGGCTGATGACGGCGATGCCGCCGATCATCTCATAGTTGCCTGCCTGGAAGACTTCTTCCGCTTTTTTCCAGTTGATGATGTGGAGGTAGTCGGTGTCGTTGCGGGCCGTACCGGCTTCAAACGGGGGTTCGCCCCTTTCGATGCCGCCGGTGGCCAGTTCGGTGTTGAAGGAGTTGCAGAAGACCCAGCCATCGCTCACCTTTTTGCCCGCGTCGCAAAGGTCTTGCCAGTAGGGGGGCAGCTCGATCTGGAAGGAGCGGCTCTGGTCCAGGCGACCGGCCACCCGGTCGAATTTCCAGAAGGTGATCAGGGCGCGGTATTTTTCGGCGTACTCTTCCAACGGGGCGTACTCAAAGCCAATGGGGGCGGCGTACTGCGGCCCCTCGATGACGTAGTCCGTGTTGGGGGTGACGAAGGCGCCCCCATGATCGTTGATGGCGTTGGGCGTTTTGATGATTTGCTTCGTCTCGAAGTCGCGCAGGTCTATGACGGCGACGCGGGCGTTGGCCTTGTCGTTGATGAAGGCGAACTGGCCGTCATATTCACCGTTGGTCTCGGAGATGCTGGGGTGATGGGTGTCGCCCCAGAGGATGGGCTTGCCGTCTACAAAGCCGCTGTCCAATACCTCGTCACCGTGCCCGCCGTAGCCGTAGCCCTGCCACGGTTCCGGGGTGAAGACGCCGATGGCCTTGAGCAGGCGCATGGAGGGCACGCCGATGACGTAGACCTGCCCGGACTGGCCGCCGGAGGCGATCATGATGTATGGGTCATGCTGGCCGGTGGGCATGTAGGTTTTCAGCGCGCCATAGATGTCGTCGGGGGTCAGGCCGCGTTCGGCGGCCAGGGCGGCGGCGTCGGCCGGCAGGCCGCTGCTGCCGTTGCTGGCGGCCGGCTGGTTGTTGTTGCCGCAGCCAACAAACAGGCTGAGCAGGATGGCGATCAGAAACAGGGGAATCACTTTTTGCGCTTTATGTCGGGCCATTTTCCTCTCCTTTTACCTTGCCGGTGGTGGGAAACGGCCGTTATGGGGAAACGGCCGTTTTGCCAGGATGAATCGGTTTGGTTAAAGGTTAAAGGAAAGGGGGAGGGGTGTCTTTGCAATAATGCAAATGAGGAGAGAAATCGTCAATCGTCAATTGTGGCGATAGCATCTTGGATTTCGGCCAGGAATTGCTCTGGGGGGAGGCCGTAGACCTGGGCAGCGTCCACGATGGTGTAGAAGGGGGCGACGGCGCAGCCGGGGCAGGCCATGTGGTGGTTGTGGAAGATAACGGCCGTTGCCGGCCACCGCCGCAGCAACTCCTCAATCGTCATTTCCGCCAGATTGTTTCTTTCTGTATCTGTCATGTTGATGCCTTTTGAGGTTGGTTGGTCAGGCTGGTTGGTTAGGTTGGTTGAATGGTTCCAGCCAACAAACCAACTAACAGACTCACAAACCAACAAACCAACCCCCACTTTATAATCCGAAAGCGATTCGCTCTCCTTGCAAAAATGCAACGCGCCGCAAGACCATCCGACTACAAGACTACCTGACTACCCGACTACTCGACTAAAAAACTACAAATCTTCCCCCAAGATGACCAACTCATGCGCCTTGAGGATGGTGATTTTTTGCTGGTCGCTCTGAACAACACCCTCTTTTTCCCAACGGCTGACCATGCGGCTCACCTGGTAAATGTTCGTGCCAGTCATCTCCGCCAGACTTTGACGGGAGAGCGGGATGTCAATGAGGACGCCCTGCGGCACGCGCTTGCCAAACTGCCGCACCAGCCGCAGCAAAGCCCGCGCCACCCGCTGTTCCACCCGCCGCGTCGCCAGATCGCGGAAACGCTCTTGCAACTCGGCGAAACGCGCCCCGACCATCCCCAGGCTGTTGAGCGCTAACTGCGGATAGCGACGCATCAGCCCTTGCATCTCTTCGCGTTCCCAACCGACGGACAGACAAGGCTCCATCGCCTCGGCCGACAGGGGGTAGGGCATGTGGCTTAGGGCGACCACAATACCCAGTCCGCCGCCCGGCCCCAGGTAGCCAATCACTACCTGGTTGCCCGCTTCCGTCACCTGGGCCAGCTTTACCTGCCCGGCCAGCAAAATGTAGAGCCAGTCAGACGCTTCGCCCTGGTGGAAAAAGTATTCGCCCGGCGCGACGCGCCGCTCATGGCCGGTCGCCAGGATGATTTGCCGCTCGGCCGGGGTAATCTCTTGGAGCAGGGCGCAATGTGCCAGACTCTCTTCATCAACCGCGATACGCATAGGCTTATGTTACCATATCCGCCGCTTTTCTTTGCAATAGTGCAACGACAGGCCCGGCGCACTGGCTTATAGTAGCGGGAACTGTCATCGCCCAAAGGCGATAGAACAACGACTACGGAGGTTTTATGAACGACGAGACTGTATTGGATATTCGCCCCATTCCCCCGGCGCAGCGCCATCCGCTTATTTTCGATCTGTTCGAGAAATTAGAACCAAGGCAGGGGTTTGTCCTGGTAAATGACCATAACCCGAAACCGCTCTATTACCAGTTTCAGGCGGAATTGACCGGGCAGTTTACCTGGGAGTACCTGGAAGAGGGGCCGGACGCCTGGCGCGTGCGCATTGGCCGGAGTTGAGGCTGTGCCGATGAAGCAACGATACCGCTGGCAAATTCCGCTGATGGCGCTGGCGGCGCTGGCTTTGCTGGCGGGGATGTGGGGCGGCGTGTTGCGGCTTGGTTGGCAGTTCCCACCGATCATTATCCGCCTGCCAGCGCAGCATGGCCCGCTGATGATTTCCGGCTTCCTGGGCACGCTGATCAGCCTGGAGCGGGCGGTGGCGCTGAATCAGTATGAAAACGGCCGTCGTTCGCTTTACTATCTCGGCCCGCTGCTGTCGGGCATAGGGGCGCTGCTGCTCTTCCTCAACATCCCGGCAACGGCTCCTCGCCTGTTTGCCACCCTGGGCGCGGCCGGGCTGGTCTGGCTATTTATGATTATCAACCGCCGCCAGCCAACGACCGATCATCTGGTGATGGGCCTGGGCGCGTTGCTCTGGCTGGTGGGCAATGGCCTCTGGCTGGCGGGAACGCCGATCTTCCGACTGGTTCCCTGGTGGGCAGGCTTCCTCATCCTCACCATCGCCGGGGAGCGGCTGGAATTGGGGCGCGTGCTGCTGCACCGGCGGTATGTGCGTCAGCTTTTCGTAGGCATTGTCGCCCTCTTTCTGGTCGGGCTGCTGCTCTCCCTGGTTGACTTCGACGCCGGGCTGCGCCTGGCTGGGCTGGCGCTGATCGCCCTGGGCGCCTGGCTGCTGCGCTACGACATTGCCCGGCGCACCATCCGCCAGAAGGGGCTGACGCGCTTTATCGCCGCCTGTCTGCTGCCCGGCTATGTCTGGCTGATGGTGGGTGGATTGTTCTGGCTGTGGTATGGTGGGCAATATATGGCCGGACCATATTACAGTATCATGCTGCACACTATCTTCCTCGGCTTCGTCTTTTCCATGATTTTCGGCCACGCGCCGATTATCGTCCCGGCGCTGTTGGGCGTGCAGATCCCCTATTCACCCATTTTCTACCTGCATCTCGCGCTGCTCCATCTTTCCCTGGCGCTGCGGGTGGCGAGCGATTTGCTGCTCTGGCTGCCGGGGCGGCGCTGGGGCGGCTTGCTGAATATGGTGGTGGTGCTGCTGTTTATGGGGGTAACGGCCGTTGCCGCCATACGCGGCCAACGAAAACGCACCTAAAGAGGATAGCCATGCCCACCCTCACCCGCTGGTACATCAAAACCGCCCTCGTCTACCTGGCGCTTGCCCTGCTGTTGGCCGCGCTGCTCGCCTTGCCCTACAGCGTCTCCCTGCCGACCTACGTCCGTATCATGACCCCCGCCTACTTCCACCTCTTCCTCATCGGCTGGGTGACGCAGATGATCTTCGGCGTCATCTACTGGATGTTCCCGATTGTTAGCCGCGCCGGACCGCGCGGCAACGCGGCGGTCGGCTGGGCCAGCTTCCTCTTGTTGAACGCGGGCTTATTGCTGCGCGTGATGGGCGAACCGTTGGTCAGCCTGCACCCGGAAGGGTGGTTTGGCTGGCTGCTGGCGCTCTCCGCCCTGCTGCAATGGCTGGCCGGGCTGCTCTTCGTTTTACTGACCTGGCCGCGCATCAAAGAAAAGTACCGGGGAGGCTGAGATGCCGCGCCTGAGCCGTTGGATGATCCGCGCCGCCTTTCTCTATCTGTTGCTGGGCTTCAGCTTTGGCGCATTGTTGTTAGCCCATAAGGGCATTCCTTACGCCCCCTGGTTGTGGGCCTGGCGGCCGGCCCACATCGAGTTTTTGCTCATGGGCTGGATTTTGCAGTTGACGATGGGGATGGCGTTCTGGATTTTGCCGCGCTTCTGGCAGAGGCCACGCCGCCCCAATGAAGGGTATGCAGCAGCGGCTTTTGTTTTGCTGAATGTGGGCATCTGGCTGGTGGTCGCCGGAACGACCTTCCGCGCCGGGAATGGGACACTGCTGACCGGCCGAATCGTGGAAGTGGGCGCGGCGCTTTGTTTCGCCCGGCATGCCTGGCAGCGGGTTGTTTCCAGAGAGGGAGCATAATGGAGCATGTTTTTAAATGGAGGTTTGATGATGGAAGCAACAGGGAACGGCCGTTCCTGGACACTTGCTAATTTACACCCCACGCCAGAAGAGGAGTGGGACCGGCTGCGCGACTTTTTAGGCTTGGGCCAGGCAGACAAAGAAGCGATGCTGGCGACGGTGGAGCCTCTGTTCCGCCGGGGCCACGAGTTGGTCGTGGGCAACTATAATTATTTGCTGGCGCATCATGAAACGGCCGTTATCCTCGGTTGGGAGAGTGGCGCAGATCAGGAACACCTGGCCGAACGCCGTCGCTTCTTTACCGTCTGGTTGGCCCGTACCCTCGGCCTCGATTTCAGCCACGATTTGGCCCGCTACCTCTTCCGCGCCGGGCAAATTCACGCGGCGCATGGACCGCGCCAGGTTCATGTGCCGGAACGCTACGTCACCGGAGCGATCAGCCTGGTGCAGGCGACCTTCGCCCACTTTTTAATGGAGGAGATGCCCGCCCACCCGCAGGTTCCAGCGGCGTTGGCTGGCTGGAACAAGGCGCTGACGCTGCACCTGCATATGATGCTGCAAGGCTACCAGGCTGCCCGGCAGTGGGACGACGGCGACCAAACCGTAACCATCGCCTTGTTCGGCAAGCTGCGCCCGCTGGCCGGTTGGAAAACGCGCCTGATGCAGATTGGCGGTCACGGCGACGTGGAACAGATCATGGGCAAGTTCTTCGATTATTACCCGCAGATTCGCGTCGAGGTGTTCCAGATGGAATGGCAGCAAGGGGAACGAGTAGATGAAAAGGGCAAGCCCTGGATGACGGTCGCCCCCCTGTATCGGGTGAAGCATGGCTGGCGAATTTTACGCAACGGCCGGGACATCGCTTATCTGGACGGCCTTGCAACCCCTGTGGCTGATGGGGATACCATCAGCCTATTCCCACCCGGCCGTTAAGGGACTGTTTTAGGACCGCTTTTCGGCTGCCCAGCTGCGCCTGGTGCTGTGTGTCCGGCGAGCAAATAGATTTACCCCGGCCGCGCAGGCGCTGACTCAGACGTGACACTGTATAAAAGGAAGCGTGGCTGGCACGACACCCGGCCAGATGAAAGGATACTGCTGGCGAATTGTTTGAGAGCCGTTGCGAGGCCAAAAGCATATAATAGCGGTCAAAAATCGGAGAGAGTTTCATGTCCTTAAATCCTCAGCAAACTCCTGTAGTTCCTGAAGAAACGGCGATGGTTGCCCGTGCTGCGTTCCCCAAAGGGAATACTTATATGCGGATGCGGGATGAGCTGGGTCCAGTTTTTGCTGATGAACAATTCGTTAAGTTATTTCCTGACCGGGGGCAACCGGCCGAATCCCCGGCCCGTTTAGCATTGGTAACGGTCATGCAGTTTGCGGAAGGACTATCTGATCGCCAGGCAGCAGACGCTGTCCGCGCACGAATCGATTGGAAGTACGCGCTTGGTCTAGAGATCACCGACCCTGGATTCGATGCTTCTGTTCTGAGCGAATTTCGGACACGCCTCATTGAGGGCAGCGCTGAATTGTTGTTATTTGAAACAATGTTGGCCTGTTTGCGTGACAAAGGCCTGCTCAAAGTGCGGGGACGTATGCGGACAGACTCCACCCACATTCTAGCCGCTATCCGCAGCCTGAGCCGACTGGAATGTATCGGGGAGACAATCAGACAGGCGCTGAACGTGCTGGCCACTGTCGTCCCCGATTGGTTAAGCGAGTGGGTCCCCCGCTGATTGGTACGATCGTTACAATCGTCGTTTTGAAGATTATCGATTGCCTAAAAGCAAGGAAGACCGCTATACGTTGGGCGAACAGATTGGCCGAGATGGGATGCAGCTATGGCAACGACTGGGGAACCATCCTGAATTAGCTCAATTACGTAATTTACCGGCCATGGAGACATTACGGCAAGTATGGCTTCAGCAATTTATGATTCAGGATGAGCAATTGAAGTGGCGACCGGCTAGCGACCTTCCTCCAGCCAGTTTGTTGATCAACTCCCCGTATGATGTCGAAGCTCGTTTCAGCAAGAAACGGAAGACGGAGTGGACAGGCTATAAAGTTCACCTGAGTAAAAGTTGTGATGAAGAACTCCTCATCTCATTGTCAACGTTGAAACGACAGCAGCGACCACCACTGATTATGAGATGACGCCAGAAATTCATACTATCTGGCCGAACGGGACCTGTTACCCGGTGAGCATCTACTCGACAAGGGGTATATGAGTGCTGATAATCTGGTCGATAGTCAGGAACAACGGATTGATTTAATCGGTCCCGTCGCGGAGGACCCCAGTTGGCAAGCCCAGGCGGGTGAAGGTTTCGCGAGCGCCGCATTTGTCATTGACTGGGAGAAGAAACAGGCTACCTGTCCTCAAGGTCATCCCAGCCATCAATGGTCTTTTACTGAAGCAGAAAAACACGACCGTTTATAACTTTCGGTTCCATAAGAAACATTGCGACAATTGTCTGGTGCGCGGCAAGTGTACAAAATCAGCCACCTCCACACGCAGTCTGACCATCCAACCGCAAGCCGGATATGAAGCGCTCCGGGCGGCGCGCCAACGCCAAAAAAAGGAGGCTTTTTGGCAGCAGTATGCCAAACGATCCGGTGTCGAAGGCACAATCTCCCAGGGCATTGCCATTGCTGATTTGCGCCATGCTCGCTATATCGGGCTGGCTAAAACGCACCTACAGCATATCTTGACGGCCTTGGGTATGAACATTTTACGTCTGGGTGACTGGTGGTCTGGCACGCCCCAGGCGCAAACACGCATTTCCCCTTTTGCCAGGCTCAAACCATCACTGGCGGCTGCTTGAGTTCAAGAAAAGGCATTTCGCCAGCAGTATCCTTTCATCTGGCCGGGTATCCTGGCATGATAGCCAGCCGTTATTTTTTATGTTATCTTTATTGGCGTGTGGGTTTGACCGAGAGGGATGCGGCCAGGTTGCCGGGTTAGTCGCCTAAGCACTTATTTATTTGTACAATTGAATCGTTATTAAGCCACCCGAACGGCCGTTACCGAACCCACACACTTCAGGTAACCTTTCGGGTGGCTTTTTTTATTGACCAGTAGACCAGTATTGTTAAGGAGGAGCAATCATGAACTTATTAAGCGGACTTTTGGGCAATGCATCTGAAGCAAACGCCCAGCAGATTCAGGCGAAATACAAAGATGTTTTGATACCCGAAGAACAAGTGCAAGCTGCCTTTATACTCATTCGGGATACCTTCATCTTCACCAACAAACGCCTCATTTTGGTGGATGTCCAGGGAACCTCCGGCAAGAAAGTTGAGTATTTAAGTGTGCCTTACAAATCCATCAAATACTTTTCTGTTGAGACGGCCGGGACTTTTGATCGAGACGCTGAATTGAAAATTTGGGTTTCTAACAGCCATGAACCAACTATCAGCAAAGAGATCAAGAAGGGAATTGATGTCGTCGGCTTGCAGCGCACCCTGGCATACTTTGTAATGAATTAGGCGATTGGCCGCGTCGCCTGCACGGGAACCCCAATGGCAAACACCAACACTCAGGAACCCATCGAAAAGCAACTCTGGAAAGCGGCCGACAAATTGCGCAAAAACATAGACGCCGCCGAATATAAACACGTCGTCCTCGGCCTCATCTTCCTGCGCTACATCTCCAGTGCCTTCGAGTCGCTGTATGCCAAACTCGCCACCAACCAGTGGGCCGACCCCGAAGACCGCGACGAATACCGCGCCGAAAACATCTTCTTCGTACCTCCCTCCGCCCGTTGGAGCTACCTGCAAACTCGCGCCAAAACCCCGAAATCGGCAAAGACGTAGACGCCGCGATGGACGCTATTGAGCGCGACAACCCCAGCCTGCGCGACGTGCTGCCCAAAGTGTACGCCCGTGGCAACCTCGACCCGACCAACCTGGTCCACCTGATCAACCGGCGCACGCTGGAATTTGACGATGCGGACATTGCCCGGATTGCCAACACCTACCACAACTGGCGCAACCAGAACGGCACATGGTTTCTTCCTGTCCGATGCCTGACGCAACCGGGCGTCGGGAGCAAGTTATGGGGCCGCCAGCCAATGGGCAACACTTCCCTATATAATGGGCAAAACGGCCGTTTGCTTGAAACGGCCGTTCACTAAACAAAAGGCAAGCGGTCAATGATGATGACCAGCAAACGGATGACGCTGTGGACGGGGTTGATTTGAAGCCGTGGCGGTGGTCTTTATGCCATCGTAGTGGGTCTAACTGCCCTGGCGACACGGTAAGGCGAAGCGGGTCACGTCATACAGGGCGGTCAATCATGACGGCCGTGCCCCACTTCACTTCCCCACAACCGGCAGGTAAACGGCCGTCGCACCATAAACGCCCCGCCCGTAACGGCCGCTGCCATAGCTGCGAACCGTTGATGTGGCCGCCGGCGGCGACAGACCGGCCAGCGACGCGCGCCGTGTGCCGGGCACGGCCAGGCACACAGCCGCGCCCAGCGCCAACTGAATGAACCGGCGGCGGCTTATCTTCTTGTGAACCGACATCATGGCAATCTCCGTTCTGCGCCCGGTCAGACTGTCAACGCGCCCAGGTCGGCCACGTCGGCGCCATTGGGGTTGTTGATGCGCGGCCCACTGCCGTTGAATGTGCGCACGCCAACCAATCGCACCACCGCCGACTGGCTTTCCACCAGGACAGCCTCGTGGGTATATTCATTGCATTGGCCGCCGAGCATCGCCACCCGTGCCCGCGATTGGGGGCCAATCCAGATGGAGCGTTCGTGCGGGCTGAAGAAGTTGACGTTGCTCAGACTGACCGCCGGGCTGAGATTGGGGTCGCTGATGGGCAGCGCATCCATGAACTTGATGCCCGCTCGCGCTCCGACCGGACCGGCAAAGGGGATGATACGGCCGTTGCTCAACGACAATCCCTGCCGCCCCGAAATGCCCTGGCTCGCAATGAGAATGCCTTCCATCACCGCGTCGAAGCCAAAGTTATTGATGCTGCCGTAGCTGCCCGGCAGCGCCGGGTCGCCCACGTCGCCGGTAAACCAGACGCCGCGCAGGTAGCCATAGCCGAAGAAGTTGTGGACCATGAACTCTTCGACCATGTCCATGTCCAGGCAACTGGCGTGAGTCTGCACCCAGTCCCGCAGCGAGGCGGCCAGTGACGGGAAGACGTTGGGATTAAACTGCACGTTGTTGATGCGCGGCACATCGGCGACGCGCCCCAATTTGATGCCCTTGAACAACGGGTAGCCCTGCACGCCGTCAATCAGGAAGCCATCGGCGTGGGCGTAGATGAACTGATAGGGATTGGCGCAGGCCACGTTGCGGATGGTGACGCCGTGCTGATGGGGTGGAATAGCGATGGTCCAGCCGTAGGGCACAGGTTCGCCGGCCGTCACCTGGTTGGGATAGAAGATTTCCACGCCATCGAGCAGGCTGTTGTGGCTCATGGTGATGAAGTCGCCGTCGCCGGTGGCGTAGAGGATGGAGCCACGCGGCGCTTCGTCCCACAGCTTGTGACCGCGCCGCATCCCACCGTAACCCCCTTTCAGGGCGACATGGCCGGGGATGACCAACGGCCCTTCGCAGCGGTAACAGGCGTTGGTCGGCGCGAGCCAGACCACGCCACCGCTGTCGGCCGCGGCGTCCAGCGCGGCCTGGATGGCCGGCGTGTCGTCGTGGACGCCGTCGCCGCGCGCGCCAAAGGCCAGCACGTTGAAGACGCCGGCGCGATGGGTGCCATCGGCGTGATGTTCGACAAGCAGAAACTCATTTAGCAGGTCGCCCCAGGCGTCGTCGTCGGCGCCGGGGATGGGTAATCTGGGCATTGGTTTGCCTCCTGATGGGAATAGACTAAGTGGTGGTTAACGGCCGTTCCACTGCCTGCTCGCCTCGCCACAAGGCATAAGAAATGCTCATCTGTTGGTAAACAAGGTGTGCAGCCAGGCCGATGCTTCCGGGTTAATGGTCAGTGTCCAGCACAAATTCCTGGCCGCGCCCCACTGTCTTCAGTTGTACGAAGTCGTCCACGCTCTCCCAGGAACCAGAACGGCCGTGATAACTGAGCGCCGATGGCCGATTCGCCGGGTGGAACCACGCGGGCAGTCGCTAACGGCTGTGGCGCCGGCTGTCCGGGTCGGTCAGGCGCAAGCCCTCATGGAAGCGCGGAAACACGCCGCCGCCGGGCAAATCGATGCCCGATAAGTCCAACTTCTCGCGGGCGATGTAGAGGCTGTCTGGGTTGCGCGGCTGACGGCGCTGGCAGTGGGGATGGTCGGCGGCCCAGGGCGGAATGTCGGCGGCGGCCGTCAGGGGGATGCGCCGTTCAACTTGCAGCCAGCCAAACAGGACGTGCCAGTCGGGGGCATTGGGGATGTAGCGGAAACGGCCGTCCACCACCTCTGCCTGACGGAACCAGCCGTAAAACAGGAAGATGTCGCCAGGGCCGACGCCCTGACGCTGTAAATGCGTCTCCGCCGCGCCCGACTGACCGAAGGCCGGCCGCCAGCCCGGTGGCCGCGACACACTGGCGGCGTTGAGGTCCGGGTCCAGGTGTGTGGGTGTCGTGGGGAGGATGCGTTCCCGGCTGAGGTCGGCCACCAGTTGCCCCAGGGCTACGCCGCCAGTCTGAATATCTTTGTAGAAGCGAAGAGCTTTTTGTTGTTCGGGGCGCCTGTCGGGTATGGGCAGGGAGCAAAGCTGCCCCGACGGCAGGATAGGGCTGGGGAAGCGGCCGGTGGCGGAATCGAAGCCTTTGCGACTGAGGATGAGTTTCATGGCAGGGAGTCTCCTTGGTTAAGCCGTATCTTACCCCAGGAACGGCCGTCTTGTCATCTGCCAACGACTTGCCCGCCCCCCCACCATACGGCTGACATTGGCCGTGACCGGCCACCGGACCAGCATCCTTTCTTCCACCCTCCAGACGGTAGGCGCTAAACGCGCCGGATGGGGCGAAAGCCTTATTTCGTCAGGCGAGGACACAGCCGGTGCTGGCTGTGTCCTCGCCTTTTTTGTTGTTAGAGGAGGTGTGGCGAGGGTGACTAAACCGTATGGGGGAACGGCCGTTGGCGACGACGCGCGGCGCGTGCTGGATGTGGAGCTGACCGAGTTGCAGCGGCGGGCGATGGCGCTGGCGCGGGAGTTAGGGCAGCAGTATGGCTTCGACGGCCCGGAGTGGCGCACCCACTGGTCGGACATGACCCAGACGGCGCTGCTGGCCTTCCTGGAAAACAGCGACCAGCCGTTATCTTATGCCTACGTCTGCGCCCGTACCGCCTTGAAGAACTACGGCTGGGTCCATGTGCGCGGGCTGAACGGCGGCTGGAAATCGTTGGTTGCCCGCGACTACACCCTGGTGGACACCGCCACCAGCATAGACGACGACGAGACCGGCGAGGACAACCTGGCCTGGCGGCTGCGGCAGGCGCACGACTGGGACATGGTTCCCCGCCCTGTGGAGTGGGCAGTGCTGAGCCGGGAAGAGGGACCGCCGCCGGAGGTGGCCGACCTCTTCCGCGACCTGCTCATCACCCTGGTGGGCATGAGCAGCGAACGCTGGTATCCGGAGCAGATGTACCGTGGCGCGCTCATCTTGGCCCTGCGGCTGACCGGTCATCTCTGGGAGGAGGTGTCGGCGGCCGTTGGCGACCTGGAGTGGGATTCCCTGGTCAAGATTTACCAGGAGTATCGCCACGATTTCCTGCTGCCTTTCGGGGAGATGTCCCTGATGGGGCGGGAGGTCATCCGGCTGCGGGGCGAGATGCGGGTGCAGTGGTTTGAGACGCTGAGCGAGGGCTGGTTGAAGCTGGCGCAGCGCAAGATTGTCGTCTTCCCGCACGGGATTTACACCATCACCTACCGGCAAGACCGGCGGCGGCCGGGCAAGATGGTGGCGGCGTTGCAGAAAGGGCGGCGGGTGAACGGCCACTTCGACAAGCTCAGTGCAAGCTGTATCTGCTCCCGGCAGGTCCATCTCGGCCCGGCGGGGCAGTTGACGAAGGAGAAGCTGTGGGAGCGGTCGCTGGAGTTGGAGCGCAAGCTGACCGGCTTTCTGGCCGAGGCGACGGGCAACCTGGGGCGTATCAATGAATCGCGGCAGGTGATGTTTGGCGTGATTTAGGCGCAGAGGGAGGGTCAGGCGGGTAATCGCCTGGCCCTCTTTTTTTCTTTTTGTGGGACCGGCTCCCTGCCTCCTCGCCGGAGGGGCTGAAAGTGGGAGTGTGAAGAGCGGTGCTGCTCTCCGTTGGTGTTGAAGGTGTCAACCATTGCCTGGCCCGCTACTGAATATCTCTATCAAGCCGCATGGTACGGTCCAAGAAAGCGCTTACCGTCGAAATGAATCAAATGTGATGGCGCATCGGCCACCCATACTTCAGTTTCCCACGCGATTTCAGATAGATAACGGGCCATGACTGCCCGATTCGGGAAAGCCGTTACATAAACCAGCCCGGCAGTGGAACCAGCAAATAAAGTTGCCAGTTCGTCGTGACGTTTGCCATCGACTGGTCCATGGCTGGTAACGGATTCGACAATTAGCAACCAGTTTTTCGCGGTATAGTACAATATCACATCGGGCATCTTGCCGTGCGCATCGATGTCCACCCCCAGACTGCTCAGCAAAGTGGAGTCGAAATAGCCCCACTTGTTACCAGTATCTCCGGCATAGGCCAGTATGCTGCCTGGCGCAAATCGCGGAGCGAACTCCTCAATAATCGACCGGATTAGTTCACTATGCTCACCAGGGCTGAGGGTGATTGTCTTGTCAGGCGCTATCACGACGGGGATACGGTTTTGCTGGCGTTCTTTTGCATAGCGGGAAACTAATGTTTCGCGTGCTTCCAGGTAAACAGTGAGATTCCCGTGCCATTGTGGTGTGCCGAAAGTGCGCAATAGAGCGAGTGTTGCCGGTTCGATTTGATAGACGGTCCTGGGGCTGTTTACCGGACGCTCCGGTTTATCCGGGTTGTAAAACGCGATGCCTGCATCACAGAACTGGTGCATGGTCTGTCGGCGTATTGTTTCGCGGGTATTCGGCGCATAATTCTTATCATAATGCCGCCGTACCCAATCCATGATGGGCGTTATGCCCATCAGTGGGTTCGTCGCATCAGCCCACGACTTGCCCGGCGTCAGGTCTAACAAAGCCAACAGACAGAGGGCGGACCGCTCGTTTTGCTGTGTACGTGGTAAGCCCAAGGAAATTATGATTTGTTGTGCAGCCTCAATGTAGTCGTTATGGGTGTTCATGCAGTCACGGTTTCTAACCTGGCGTCAATCATGGACTGTGTAAGTACTTTTTGCCTGGCGGCCCACTCGCCAAGTTTAATGAGGGTTTCACGGCTGGGGAATTTGATGAGTTTGAGGTCGGTGGCATTTACCTGCGTATGGCCGCTAAAGCGTCGGAAGTTCGCGTCAACGGCCGTAGAGTTCAGGTAGACAGCCAACCCCCTGGCCAATGCTTCAGGCAAGCCATGTTTGTCCGCATGAAGCAGGTTCAGGTGATTCTCAAAGCCAAGCATTGGCGCGTCACCAAATATCCCCGGCTCAACAACACTGGCGACTACCCGGCGTTTTTCTTCCTTCGACGAAAAACGCCGGATCACACAATAGAAGCCCACGGGATAAAGCCACTTTTCGGTTTCCGGATTGCGCAGAATGGCGTTGGGCTTTTTCATGCCTTTAATGGGCCAGTTGGCGCCACTCTTATTGAAATGGCCGGGATAGAGCAGGGGGACAGTGCCCGGTTCGGGCATCTCGCGTAAGTGCGCTTTCAATCGAAAGTCTACCACTGGTCCGGTTGATACGCTGATACCAAGATCGGCCAAAGTGTAGGGAAAAGCAAGGGAATGCGCAAAGGCGCTTATTTCAGGCGACATCGGCACATGTATGAAGCTTTCTAGATCGTCGGGAAAAACAATCTGCTCGAAGGGATACTCGTGGGTGGTAAGGTCTGTAAAGGTGTCGTCGGTTGACGTAGAGATAGTCACCGGTCCTCGTTGGTCACAGCGGTCGAGCCTGATGATAATGTTCTCTTGTAGGACCTGGTCATCCTTAAACGCTTTGCTGCGCGAGTCAAACAGGTGGATATGGCGGATGGCTGCCCGTTGGAGGATAAACTCGCGAAAGGGCCGGTAATACGGCCCATTGCAGAAGCTACGGGGGATAATTGTCACCAGTTGTCCACCCGGCAGGGTGAGAGCCAGCGCTAGCGCCACAAAAGCTGAGTATAGGTTAACTGTCTCAATCCCGGCACGGCGTAAAGCAAGTCGGTGGGCTGAATCACTGTTGATTTTTTTGTAAGGCGGATTCAGTATAGCGTGGGTGTATCCCTCGAGTCTTTTTGAAAACAGAGAACCTGAGAGTGAATCGGTGGCCGTATGGATGAAATCTTCGGCGTAGATGTTGGCGATAAAATCGCCTCTATGATCGTATTTGTCCAGGGTATGTGATAAGTGCTGAATCAAAGAGTGGTCCAGTTCAAACGCATCCACGTGCACATGTGGAAAATGAAACCCACCCGACCGCCATCTTTCCAGAAAGGCTACAGACAAGGAGCCGATTCCGGCTCCGGCATCCAACAGGCGACACGCGCCAGTTCCATCTGAAAAAAGGCCAGCCATGAACACGGCCGTTCTCTCCGGGGTCAAAAACTGTCCAAATTGGGACTTTTGGGTTGGCCCGGTACTTTTTGAGAGTTGCAGCCTCGTTCGTTCAACTGCTGATAACAATGAAAAACCTCCGGTTACGGTGGGTTAGGGGAGAAGCCTTGTCTGCCCTATATGCCCATCAGAACTCGCTATATGACCTTACGGTCTTGCTAAGAGGTAGGCTCCTCCGCACATTGGGCTCAGACCGGTCACCTGGTCTGCTTGTCCACTGTCAGATTGGCTTTACGGGACAATGGAACCCGGGCATGACATAGGTGGTGAATAACGCCATCATGCCAACTTACTATAGCACGAGAGAGGAGAGTGCATCAAGTCATAGTGGTGTGTTTGCCTCGCTCTGAGCTGTGTTTGCGGATTCTGTTCTCTATCCTGAGATAGCCTGTCTTCCAGAAGGTCTTTTGCTGCGGCGGGGAGGGACTGCGGCAGGTGATGTAAGCTTATGAAGCAGAAGAGGGTCAGGCGGGTAACCGCCTGGCCTTCTTTTTTTCTTTTTTTGCGGCCGTGGGCTGGTAGGCAACCTCCTCGCCGGAGGGGCTATGAGGGCGGAGTGGGGAGTGGGCTGGTCGGGGCCTACCGCCTGCGGCGGGCTTTGGGGAGCGTGGTTGAAGGGCCGGATTTGAGTTGGGCGACGTGGGTGTGGCTGCTGCATGTCTGGCTCTGGTTGTCGAGGTGCGCCAGAAGTAGACGGCCGTGCCGTTCATGCGCTGGCGAGAGCGTAAGGTTACCGCGCCGCCGCAGTGGGGGCAGATGGCCTGAGGCAGGGCGTCGGCGACGGCCGTGATGGGCTGGTGGGTATCGAGGTGGTGCCGCGCCACATCCTGCGCCGCCGCAAACTGACCGACTACCTGCCCGCCTGCTTCCAGCACGTGCAGGTCTACCGTTTCCCCGACAGTCAACGAGGTACGGCCGTCACCCACACTCCACCCCACTCTGGCATACGGGCATGAACCAGGGCTGGAAACTGGCAAAGGGAGGGCGTGGCGAGGACGCCGGGGATGTAGGGGCTGTGGTTGGTCATCGGCTGGACTGGTGGGTTGGTACGTGATGGAACGAATTTTATCGCAAGGGTGGGGTTTGTTGTAGGATTCCATAAAGATTGAGACTGTTCCGTAAAGATTGAGACTGAATACTCTGGAAGGGCTTTGATAGGGCGTGGAGTTTCCGTAAAGATTGATAATGGCCTATTTGGATTCCGCAAAGATTGATAATGGCCTACAAGGGGGCTGTTCGTGCCCTACATCAATCCTACACGTGAAATTTTCGGGCTACCTCTGGAAAACTACCCATTTCGTCGCTGGAACTTAACTGTCCAGTCTCAATCTTTACGGAACCGGTCTCAATCTTTACGGAATGGTCTCAATCTTTGCGGATTCCTACTGGGATCCTACAGGATTCCTACAACCGATCACGTAAAGTGTCTTGATGTTTGATGGCAAACTGTTAACCTAGGGGACGGGGTCGCCCCCGCCCCCCGGCTTCAAAACCGGACGTGAGCGTTTCCGCTCATCCGGCTCCTCGCATGACTGGCACTTTTCATGAGCGCCTCCAACCGCCTTAGACGTTTGTCCTTAGCAGTCCTCTGGTGATGACAGTGTTGGTGAAGAAGCTGCCAGTTGGTATAGCTATCTTTACCTCCGCTGGCTTTGGGAACAATGTGGTCAACTTCCAGAAGATCACCTGACGTAAAATACAATCCACAATGAGCGCATATACCAGATTGTTGCTTCAGTAGCTTCGCTACTCGTGTTGGGGTTCCAGTATAAGCCGCTCTTCTTTGGCCCAATAAACCCAATCTCCATCATATGGACTCTTGCCGCCTTTCACCTTGACATGTCGCTTGATGGGTGTTTCGAAATGCCGGTAAAGCGGCAGACCAACAGGCGCGGCAAAGAGCCAAGTTCCCCGTTCAGGATGCCAATATTTACGGGCAATCCATTTCCAGGATTTAGATGGTGGCGACCCTTTGCCCAGCGGCGAAGCTTGACAAAGGTGAGATGTGCCAGTTTGGAAAAGGCATCTTTTGAAGCAACCGTGGCAAAGTAGGCAGTCCAGCCGCGTGTAGTTTTGTTGAGTTGGCTGATGAGCTGTGCCTGTGGTGTGAATGGGTGCGCCTCGATAATGCGCTTAACCTCCTGGTAGTGCCGTTGCATCGCGTTCTTATTGGGTTTAATAATGGTCTTGAAGCCAAGTGGCAAGTTGGGCGGATACCCCGTTTTCCCGGAGCGATTCTTACCCGCCGGGTATTGACGCACATGAAATCCGAGGAAATCGAACCCAACCTTGCCTTCATGCTGGTGAAATGTATGGGTGATGCATGTTTTGCTTGGTTTCAATTCCAGCCCCATCCCAGCTAACCATGCTGACACTGTTTCCTTTGCTTGCTCAATGACGGGTAGGTCTTTGTGCAATACCACCAAATCATCGGCATAACGAATTAATCGCGCCTGTGGGTGTGCTTTGAGACGGCCGTTTCCAGACCGTGTAAAGCGATGTTGGCTAACAGTGGCGAAATGACCCCACCCTGAGGCGAACCGGCGGGTGTGGGGAAAAGCTGGTCTTCTTCCATGACCCCAGCTTTGAGCCAGGCTCGATGGAACGGCGGAGGGCAGGAAAAGTTTCCAGTTTTGCCAACAGTGCGGTATGGCTAATGCGGTCGAAGCATTGGGCGATGTCTGCATCGAGGACATATTTTGCTTTGAGGCAGATAGATTGAAAGATGGCTTCAATAGCATCATGGGCGGAGCGTCCTGGCCGGAATCCGTAACTGTTTGGTTCAAAGCGAGCTTCCCATTCGGGTTCCAGGGCAAGCTTGGCTAAGGCTTGCTCAGCTCGGTCGCGTATGGTGGGGATACCCAAGGGCGCATCTCCGTTTTACCTGGTTTAGGAATCCATACGCGCCGCACGGGGCGGGCTTTCTGTCGAAGTTTCCAGCGTTTGCGCCAGATACAATCGTTGTTTGGGTGAAAGGCGTTTGACGCCATCAATGCCGGCAGTATTCTTGCCGCGATTGTCTTGCGTAACCTGTCTGACAGCGAGACACCGAGCGTGCCAAGAGTTAATTAAGAGCCTTTGAGCTTGTGGATTGTTTTTCTGTCATCCTCAATTGAGGCTTGGTAAATACGCTTTTGGAGCTTGAAACCGACCGCTCGAATTTCTTCCAGGGCAGGTCTTTCCATTCATACATCGGTTGTTGTACCGTGTTCATAACCTGTTTACTCCTACTTGTGTCCTTACCTTCCAATCATGCGTCCCCACGTCTGCCTATCCGGGGCATTACCCCGGCTTTTGCTTCTTGGGGAATCCCTTCCCCGACCGGCATCCGGTTGGCGCCTCGCTCAGTCCGGCTGAGAGCACGGGCGGGGTTACTTCGTTCCTGTGGTTCGTTTTGCGTATCCTTAGGGTCAGACTATACACCGGGTTTGTCGGGGTGAACCCTGGTCGTGCTTGCCATGCGCCAGGCCCTTATCCTTTCCCATTTTGGGCAAGCCAATAGTCCGCGTAGGCTTGTTTCCTATTCACGATGCTTCAGACGTCCGTTCGTATTCCTACCCATAGATACCCGCTTGCGGGGATGACCTGGTCGAACTCCAGGCGACCCGCTTTTTCATCCCGCTTCACGGATTGATGTCCAGTCGCTACCATGGGGATGTAGCATTCTCCGTTCACTAGAGGTTGGGGATTGCACCCAACATCGAACCACAAGTTATCAAGGATTTAGTTAGCCATACTACCTCCTTGCCTCTCATCCCCCGGTCATGAACCGGTTTCGAGAGAACGAATCAAACGGCAGGAAATAGAGCAGCATCCTCTTTTGTCACCCATGGATGGCCTGCGGCCTGGGCTTTGTGAAGTTTTAATAAGGCTCTGGTGATGAGGCCGGTTGTAGACCTTGCGTCTGCAACCGGCCTTTTTGTTTACCCATATGCGATCAAAGGAGCGTTTTCCATGTTTATTCAACGTGTATTCAACCATTCGGCTGCGCTCATGGCCGGCCTGGTTTCCCGTCTCATCTTCAGCTGCTGGGCGCGTGGTTATGAAGAACATTATGGCGCCTGCGAGGATGCTTACGCCGCTCATATCGGACCGCTGTACCTGGAGGTCAACCAGTGTTTTGTTCTGGATCACCATGATGCTCACGTTGGTGTTCGATTCCCACGCTGCACCACAGTAACGGCCGTTGGCAGTGGGGTCGGCTGCACCTGGGGTATCGGTTCTCTCAGGTGACGAGCAGGTACGGCAAACCGGTGTGGAGGTCTACTGGTTTCGGCCATTGCCCAAAGTGGTCTACGGCAAGTCAAGCCCGCCTGCTGACGACGAAGATTTCCCCTTCTAATGTCTTATCGGGGGAGCGGCGCAATCGCGCCCTCCCCGCTTAATAACCCATTTCACCCCAATTCAATAGGAGAAAAAAGATGACCGTTTTACGTTACGATGATAATCGTGGTGGTTTAGCCTATCCGTTTCTGCCCAATGAACTACAGTGGCAGATTGTCTCTCATACGTTCGGTGACGAAGAATCGCTGACCAAGATTTTCCAGGTCGCTCCCCCTACCCTCCGCTGCGAAGGACGATAAAGTGCTGGATTTAACCATTCCTGGCATGGATACCCAGACTTTCCTGGCTCCGCTTCGGCTTGCAACCGTCCATGCATAAAGGTGGTTACGTTTTGAGCAAACGGCCTCTCGCGTCATGCGGTCGTTCTGTTACCGGGGCTTCTTCCGCGATACCGACATCAGGATAGATTACAACCCGCACCTCGACGGTTGTCTGTGGATGGCAGCGGCCAGTTGGCCAGCCGCAGTTTCATCCAGCGGCTGGCCGACAGCCTGGATCTCGATGAACGCCATCGCCGCGAACTGCTGCACACGAACCGGTTCGAGGTGACGACGCTGCACGCCGGCGGGCAGGACAAGGGACACGTGTTGGTGGTGGATGATCTCGCCGTCGATTTCATGTTCCCGGCCGGCAGCGCCAAACAGGAGTTGGCGCTGGTAGACGGCAGTGTCTTCATCGGCCTCAATCCCATCCACAGCGAAGACCAGATGCCTGACATCCAGAGCCTCATCAACCTGCATCCCTTCTTCCAACCAGAGCATTTGCTGGCCTGGGCCGGCATGGAGAGCGAGTTGTTCCTGAGGGGGATTCGGGACGGCCGTTTAGCCAGCATTCTCAACCGCTTGTACGATGCCGAATCCGTCTCCGATTTAGACAGCCTGGCCGACTGGCACGTGGGCGAGTATATCGCCAGCGGCGGCAGCCTGATGTGGTTTGCTGATGGTCAAAGCAGTGCGGGCGCGGCAGCATCTCAAGCGATTAGCAGCCGCGCCAGCAAGCTGCGCTGTCCGGCGCCTGGGGGTAGATATTATTTGTTCCCGGCGGTTGCGGGCAACCGGGACGCCAGAAGGTTACGCTGAACTCCGACCCGGCTTGCGCTACGGCCTGGGCCAATGGACAGCGATTGGTTGACGACAATTGTGGATGTTTTGGGTGGTTGTGATGGCGATGACGCCGTCTGGGTCTTCCCGTTTGCCGACGTCAGTGACAGCGCGGATGGAAACCAACCGTTACAGAAGATGCTTATCTGGCGCAGTCCCAATCAGCTGGGCGAGTATGTGGTGTTGCAGCCGACCGCCAACAGCCATGTCATCGCCTGGGACACGGCCAACGGCTCTCTGGCAGCCCCCAATGAAAAAGACGCCTGCTCCCGAACCGTATTGATAGCACGAACTATCAGTACGGCGAATTAACGGAAGCAAGCGACCCTACAGAACAAATGTATCATACACAATCGAGGCCATGGCGTCAACCATCCATCTGCTGCCGCCAATCAGGGGTTTTGGGTGCGCATTGCAACGCGCTCATGTCGTGCAAAGCGATTTACGGCCGCTTACCAGACCATCTCCCGGCCACGTTGGAGGCCATTGACGGCTCGGTGAAGACCGGGCTAAACCTGGCACCCGTCAAGCAGTGGAATCAGATGCCGCCATCACTCGCATGGTTAAACATGGTCAGGCTAACGCCAACCGCGCCATGCCGGCTGTGTGCGGGACCGGCTGCCGGAATGGCTGCGGCCGCAGGCGGAGGCGGCTGCGAGCGGTTGTCAAACCAGCGGTTGCCAAACCGCCCATTGGCTGGACACCGGCCAATCGCCCTGAACTGCCAAGGCGCAGCATTGGGCCGACGCGGAAGCGCTGGCTACGGAAGCGTGCCCGCCGCTGGAACTCTTTGACCACGGCCGTGACTGGCTGCACGTCGGCAAGGATTTGCGTCAGGCGTATAGTCGCGTCATCCGGCAGGCAATCGGCGCTGTTTGCGCTGGCACTGAAGTCGCCTCCGATGATGTTTCCGATTGCGCTCAACGCAAACCTGACGCCGCCCGTGAAGCCAGTGAATCCTTCCTGGCGCAGTGGCCGGTGGAGAAACGGCCGTTTGTCCTGTTAGGCACAGCGGCGTACTTGTATGTACACGGGCCACAAAATGGCGAGCCGGTGCGGGATGCGCTCATCTGGCAGTTGGGCGCCAAACGGGATGGCAGTGGTCGGGAGTCAGGCATTGCCCGGGCCATGCTCGATGCCCTGCGTCAGATTGACCGCTCCGGTGACCCGATATGGACGACATCCGGCGCGGTTCTTTCTACAACGAGAAGCCGCAAGCGCGGCGTTCCGGCGTACCGGTCAGGCTGAATGGGGTCTGGCTCAACTGGCTCAATTCACGAAATCTTGCCGTGCCTACAGCCGCATGAGCGACGTGCCGCCGGCCGAACGGGACCAGGCCAAAGCCCGCATTGCCGACTTTGTGCAGAGCGCAGTTTCGTGGCATGATACTTACCACCGAGGTGACCGATAGCAACCGGGTGGTGACGCGCACGCCGCATGGCAACCTGTTCGGTTACGCAAAAGACCACGAACTGGCAGCCATCCGCTATGACCAGTGGCGCATTGCTCTGGGCGCATGCCATTGACGGCAACGTGTTGGCGGTGCTGGAACTGGCAATCTGACGTTTCTTTTCCTATTCATCAAGACGGTAACTGGCCTTTCGGGGTTAGTTATCGTCTGTTTTATGATCCATTGACGGTATCCATTATAATGTTGGACAAAGCGAGAGTTTGTTCGTCTTGTTTTGCAAAGTTGGAGGACAAAGATGACATTGACAATTGACCTACCGCAAGATTTAGCGCGTGAACTGGCAACTGAAGCCGGTAAGCTGGGCATACCCTTATCCGATTATGCCTTACGATTGCTCTATTCCCGAGAATTAACTGAGAAAAAACCTGAAACAGGTGACGAATTGGTAGCATATTGGCAAGAAGCTGGGCTTATAGGCCCGCAAGGAGATTGATGATAGCCAACTATATGCAAGCGGCAAATTCGTGCTCAGGCAGAGACACGAGTGCGGAGTAGCCCTCTATGTATCTATTAGACACAGATATTCCCATTGATGTGCAGCGTGGCATAAACCGGCAGTGGCATGGTTTGCTGAACTTGAATCGATACCTTCCTGTGCCAGAATTGAAAACAGAACAACCATACGATCGGTAATCACAATTTCTTTTAGTTTTGCCAGGACGGCTATCTGCTCTTCGGAGTAGGTAGCCGTTTTTTTGCTTGCGCCTGGTTGGGGGAAGACAAGGGGCCGGGCAGGGTTGCCCGAGGCGCTATCGCGCCAGATAAGATGAGTTTTTTATCAACCCAATTTCACGTTATAAGGAGAGTGACACATGTATCAAAAACTCATCATCGTTGGCAATTTGGGCAGCGCGCCAGAAATGAAGTACATGCCTGACGGGCAGGCTGTGACCAACCTTTCCGTGGCTTGTAACCGGCGTTGACGGATCGCGCCAGCGGCCAGCCGCAGGAAGAAGTCACCCGGTACCGCGTTTCCGTGAGGCGTCAGGCCGAAGCGGCCAACCAATACCTGACCAAGGTCGCCAGGTGCTGGTCGAAGGGCGGCTGCGTCCTGACCCGAACACGGGCGGCCCGCGCCCGTGAACACGGCAGGACGGCTCGGTGGGCGCATCGTTTGAGATGGTGGCCGACCGGGTGCAGTTCCTGGGCAGCAATGGCAACGGCGCCACCGCCAACGGCGCTAACGGTCACGCCAACGGCGCGGCCGAACCGGCCTATGCCGAGGACGACGTGCCGTTCTGAAATAGGCGTTGTTTCCATGCGAGAGAGAGCAGTCACCCAACCGGGTGGCTGCTCTTTTTGTTTACCTGCACCTGCTAACCCGAGGTCTCATGCTTGAAGCCCTAATCCTCATTCCTCTCGTCACCATTCTGGTCATCCTGTTTTAACGTGGCGCAGCCCGTATGTGCGGAATGTGACCAAATCCTACAACGGACGGCGGCATGGCGTTGACCGGGAGTAATCCTGATAGCTGCCCGCCTTGGTCACTTATGGGGTCGGGCCGTGATTCGCACTGTTGTTAACCGACGCCGCCGGGCCAGCAGCCCGGCGTTTTTTCTTCGCCCGGTTCTGGAGGCCATTGGCGTTTCCAGACCGGGCGCTGTGCTACTTACCTGGAGGACAGCCATGGACAGTTATCAAGATTCACCCGCTGGTGGAGGGATGCCACTTGCGCCGCTCACCGGCGACGTATCGCTGAGGAGTTACAGGGCGCGCCGGGGCACTGGCGCGTGAATTGGGGCAGCAATACCACTTTAACGGCCGTGAATGGCAGGTCCATTGGGCCGATATGAAACAAACCGCCCTGCTGGCGTTCCCGGAAAACCAACACCAACCGCTGGCCTATGCTTATACCTGCGCCCGCACGGCCTTGAAGAACTATGCCTGGGTCCTGCGCGGCCTGAACGGTGGCTGGAAACCTTGTGGCGCGCGAATATACGCTGATTGACACAGCCGAAAGCATTGACGCCGATGACGAAAACGGCGCTGACAGCCTGTCTGGCGGGTGCCGGAAGTGCGACAGCGTGACCTGGTGCCGCGGCCGGTGGAATGGACGGTGCTGTGGCATGAAGCCGGACCACCGCCGGACACAGCCGATTTGTTCCGTGACCCGCTCACGATTCTGGTAGGCGTCAGCAGCGAACGCTGGTATCCGAACAGATGCGCCGCGGCGCGCCTATCGTGGCGATGCGCCTGACGGGCCATACCTGGGCTGATATATCGGCGGTCGTCGGTGATCTGGAAAAGGGAATCGCTGGTGAACATCTACCAGGAATACCGGCAGAAATATCTATTGCCTTACGCCGAACTAGCGCCGTTAGGCCAGGAGATGGTCAGGCTGCGCGGTGAGATGCGCGCAGTGGTTTGAAACGCTGCGTGAAGGTGGTTGCAGCGGCCGGAGCGTAAAATCGTGGTCCTGCCCCACGGCATTTACATACCCTGACTTACAAACAAGACAAGCGTCGCTCTGATGAGATACTGGCCAGTTTGCAGAAGGGACGGCGGGTGAACGGTCGCATCCGCACCAGACAGGTGTTTTTGGGACCGGCCGGGTCGGTGACCAAAGAGCCGCTGTGGGCCAAATCCCTTGAACTGGAGCGGCGGTTGACCGTCTTCAGAAGAGGCTACGGCAACCTGGGGCGCATCAACCAGTCGCGCCAGGTGATGTTTGGCGTGATCGAGCGGAGCAGGGTGGGCGCAAGAAACGTGGCGCGCTCATGCCTGCGCTCTGGTTGTCCAAAACCGGAAACGATGGTCTGCGTGTGGGGCATCGGGTGAGGCGTTGGCTGGTGCGCGAATACCCACCCACCTGCCCATTGGCGAGCAAGTTCGCCGTGCAGCAGGACTGGCCTGCTGAAGAACCACCAGGGTCCACCAGCGCCGTCCGCCGCTCTTTCGTTTAACATCCACCTGAAAAGGTGCATTTATTTCGTATCGATATGCTATAATATTTGTTATCCGATACCGATATATGGAGCTTGCGATGCTAGAGACCCGTCTAAAAGAGCGAATTCAAGCTAAAAAGCGCAGTTGGATGCATTACGGCTGCCGCTAACGGTCGCCGTGCGCCGTCTCAACGAACAACTGACCATCGAGTGGATTTACAACCCAACGCCATTGAGGGCAGCACCCTGAGCTTGCGCGAAACCCAGTTGATTCTGGAACAGGGCATTACCATTGGCGGCAATGGGACATCCCGGCGCAAATGGATGATTGGGCAAGCTGGCTGCAAGTGCAAGAGGGAATGATGGAACCGGTAGCTTTGGCGGCGTTGGCCCACCATCAACTGGTGGCTATTCATCCGTTTATTGATGGCAACGGCCGTACCGCCCGCCTGCTCACGAATCTGACATTGCTGCGGGCCGGGTATCCGCCCGCCATCATTGCCCGCGTTAACCGGCGACAATACTACCGGGTGCTGGCCCAGGCCGATAGGGGGAACGCGACGCCGCTGGTGAACTTTGTTGGCCGGGCAGTGGAGCGCAGCCTGACGCTCTATCTGGAAGCCTGCACGCCGCAGATAACACTTGCCGTCGGTAGACGAGGAGCGGTTGCCGCCGCGGGAGGCGGCAAATCTGACGCCTTACAGCCAGGAGTACCTGAGTTTTCTGCGCGCACGGGCAAGCTGGAGGCAATCAAACACGGCAGTAACTGGCTGACAACGCGACAGGCGCTGGAAGCGTATCTGCATTCTGTGGGCAAGACGCGAGACCGGTGATGGGTGACGCCGGCATGAAGGCGAAGGTTTTGGTGAAGCCGCATCCTGGTTGGCGCAGTGATTACCCACCTGCCCACCCGGATTGAACGCCAGGGCGTTCAACCCGAAGGTGCTGCACCTTCAGGTAGCCAGGCCACCCCCCACCCTGATATCTAGCTTAGCGCAAGCTTGTCTGCGGCGCGAAGATCACGCACAGGCAGGGATGATGGACAGGGCGAAACCGGCCGTTACTTTAACACGTCACGATAGGCGCATAATCTTTCCGGGGATGGTGCGCATGAACTTTGGTTTGACAGACGCCCCACCATCCATATAATCCAAGCTTTAGATTTGCATCGCACGGATGATGCACCCATGAGGCTGCATGATCCATCTCCCCACAACTGAAACACCAGGCCGACGGCGACGGCACATCCACAAACAGGCGCGTTTGGTCTTGCCCCAAAGGGTTCTGCTGCGGTTCCTGCCGTTGCGGCCAACGACAATTAGAATTACCCACTGACGACAATTAGAAATGCCCATTTAGGCGTCAACGTGACTGCGGCTAAACTCCTGACATTTATGTAAGGAGTAAAGCAATGACAGCCACCGACGCACAAGTGAGGATTGCTATGCGTGAACGAAAAAGGGTAAGAATCAGGAACAGGCGGCGGCCAAAGCCAATCTGCGCAGCCGCAAAACAGTCAGCAAAAACGAGTAGTCGGGTCGAGGCCCCGTCAACTAGAGAAGGCGCGGACGTACAAGACCCGACCGGATGCTTTTGCTGCTGAGTGGCCGATGTTAGAGAAATGTTGTGTCGTGGCCCTGGAGTTGGAAGCTACGATATTGTTCGACTGGCTGTGAGAACAGCAGCCGGGCAAATACCAGGAGGGTCAACTGCGTACCCTGCAACGACGTGTCACGACCTGGCGGGCGCTGAACCAAGAGCAAAACGGCCAGTCTGGACCAGATACGGAGCCAGGCGAGATGATGCAGTTGGACGGCACCTGGATGACCGGAACTAGAGGTGACGCTGAGGGACAACCGTTCAAACATGCTCATCCACAGCGTCCCGCCTTATTCCAACTGGGAACAAGTGTGGCGCAGTCGGAATCGTTGAGCGCGGTGCCTGGCTTGCTGCAAAGCGCATTGCTGAAATTGGCCATGTGCCGCAAATTGTCCAGACAGACAACAGCGTCTTGGCGGCAACTCAGCCGCTTGCGCAGTGATGAAGAGGGACGCGATACCCGCTTTCGTACACCGATGAGTATCTGGCGCTGCTGGCTCCATTATACCTGACGCCGCAGACGATTCATCTGGGTGCGTCTGACGAGAATGGGGATGTGGAATCGAGCAACGGCAAGCTAAACAGCCGGTGGCGCAGCAGTTGTTGCTGCGTGGCAGCCGCGATTTCGCCAGCCTGGCGGTGTATGAGACCTTTTTGTTTGACATCATGGACAAGCGCAACAAACGGCGCGAGATGCGATTGCGCGAAGAATTGGCGGTGATGCGGCTGTTGTCGGCCACGCCGCTACCAACTACAGCAAACTGCGGCTGCGCGTCAGTCAGGGCAGCCCCCATTCGAGTGCTGAGAAGATTCTTATTCTGTGCCCACGTCGCTCATCGGCAAAATGGCAGGACGGTGGTTATCCATGAGTGGTCGTTGAGACGACATGTTTGGTCAACTGGCAGACCGCTTCGCCCGGCTCATTGGCAATGAGGTCCACCAGGTGAATTACCGCCATGTCATTGACAGCTTGTTGCGCAAACCGGGGGCTTTCGCCGCTACCGGTATCGGGACGATTTGTTCCCTCGCTCGTCTTTCGGCAGGCGTGGGAGGCGCTGGACCGGCAGTATAGCGCCACGCCGGGCCGATTTAGCTTATTTGCGAATTCTGCATCTGGCGGCGCGTCATCTAGAGTGTGACGTGGCGGCGGGTTTTGGAACTGCTGGTTGACCACCAGTCAGACGTGGAGCGAGGTGGATGTGGCCGAACTCCTGCGTGTGGAAACGGCGGTCGTGCCGGCGCGGACGCAGCCGGTGTGGTGGAATTGCGCCCGTACGACCAGTTGCTGGTCGGCGGTGGGGCGTTGGCGGTGGCGCGCCGAGCGGTGGCGCGCTGAGCGGTGGCGGGTTGAGCGGCGGCGCGCTGAGCGGTGGCGCGCTGAGCGCGCGCCAGGCGGTGGCGCATGACGACGGGTGATGAATCAGAGCGAGATGGTGCGGCTGCATTGCAAGACGCTGCGGCTGACGATGGGCAGCAGCGCTTGAGGAAGGGATGCGCTGCGCGGAACGGGATAACTGGCCGCTGGATGCTTTTTAGCCCACTTGTTGGAACAGGAGGGCGACGCTGGGCAGCAGCGGCGCATTGAGCGTCTGCGGCTGGAGTCGAAGTTGCCGCCGGGGAAAACGTTTGCCGTTTTTGACGAAGGCCGCTTGCCGCTGGTGCATCCGGCGGCAGTTACCCTATTTGCAGGCCGGGGACTTTGTCAATCAGGCCCAGAATGTGTTGGTGCTTTGGCTTACCGGGCACAGGCAAAACGTGTCTGGCGGCGGCCGTGGGGCATCTGTTGGTGGAAAACGGCCGTTCGGTGCTGTTTACGCCGACCTTCAAGCTGGCGGGCGTGGCTGCTGCGGGCTAAGCAGGAATATGAACTGGAACGAGAACTGCTATGTTTAGACCGGCTTGAGGTGGTCATTCTGGATGATATTGGCTATGTGCAGCAGAGTCGGGGGCGAGATGGAGGTGTTGTTCACCTTTTGAGCGAGCGGTATGAGCGGGCACAGTTCGCGGATTACCCTCCAACCTGGTCTTTTTTCGGAGGGACAAGATATTCTGGGCGACCCATTGACGACGGCGGTCGCCATAGACCGGGTGGTGCATCATAGTCATCATTGAGTTTGGGCGAGACATCCAGAGTATGCGCGGCATGGAAGAGGCGCAACGGAGTCAGGCGGCGCTGCGACCAGAGGTGGGCGTAGGGTAACTTTTCATGGGGAGAAAATCGTGGCAAAATGACGCCAGAAATCCGTGACCAACTCTTGTTCTGTTATCCCGACCCCGTGCCCGTGCCCTTCGGTGGAGTCACCCGCCTGGTTTGCCTGGTTGGAAACGGCGTCGGCCTTCCGCTATTGCAGTGGATAGCGGCGCATCTGTGTTCAGGCATGGCCCGTTGTATGGACCTGTGTCTTTCCGCAAGGAGCGGCGGCGGCAGATGGGACTGTGGTATGCCTATCGCCGGGTGCATGGCGTTTTGTACAAGCGGTATGTTGGTAAGTCGGTTGCCGCTGATGCGCTGGCGCGGTTGGAGGAAACGGCCGTGTGGCTCAATGAGATATGGTGACAGATGGGAAGCATTATGAGTGGCCTATGGTGGTGGTTGGCAGGCTGGCTGACGCGCTTGTCGGGGCGTGTTTTAAGTGGGAACGGTATGGGCATTTCTAATTGTCGTTGATGGGCATTTCTTAATTGTCGTTGACAGCCGTTGGTTTTTTTGCCTTCCAGTTCCCCTGCGGCGACTTATACAATCGAGAGCAATGCGCCACTGACCGCCGCCCATTTTGGTGGAAACTGCACTCCCGAAACAGGGCCGCGCCCGGTTGTTTCGGCTGCCTGGTTGGAGCCCCTCATGCCGCCTCCCTATTACCCCTAAACCCACATAAACAATGGAGGCTCCTTTGACTGAGATACCCATTCAAG